>JBJKSW010000026.1:0-15505 GCA_046703525.1 Thermoplasmataceae archaeon | reverse complement strand
GGTTATATGAGGCGGGAGCAAGAACAAGAACTGTGCCGTCATTGCCGTCTTCAAAGAGTTTTATGTGCTCAATTTCCCCGGATATTTCCGTCACGGGATCATTGGATGATGCCCATCTCATGACTTCAGGGCTGACAAGGCCCGCAGATGAAGGGCTCATGCCTATATGCACATCAGCGCCCTTTCTGCCAAGCTCCCTTGCCAGGTCCGGTATCCTGTAAATGGATATGCTTGCTGTTGTGCCTATGACGACCCTTCTGTTGCTGAGAGGGGGCCATACGGCATTTCTGCACTTTTTACACATGATCTGATCCTACCTGATGAGCTTCCATATTCCATGCACTCTGGCGCAAAGTATGCCCTCAGGCTTCAATACCCTTATGAATACAAAGGCAAGGTTTTTTCCCTCCTTTTCGACGTTTGAGTCAAAAATCACCGGCCCGCTGTCTATCATGTCCATGAAATCTGCACTCATGGAGACTGTGAAGTTGTTCATTACGCCGTCCAGTGACAGTGTACTGAGTGCTCCGGCAAAATCGCAGAATGTGAGTATCGCTCCGCCGTTCATGATGCCTCCGAACCTGGACACGTTCTCCGAGAGCTCAACTGAGATCCTTGCACTGCCCCTAGAAAAATGAAGAAAAGAGATACTGTGGTTCTTCAGAAACCCGTCAAGCTCCTTCAGTTTCTCCGCCTCTTCCGGTCCAATTTTCACAAGAGCATTACCTGTCGGTTGATATTAACGCTGCCGGCTTATTTGTCCCGCCTCTTGAACCCGGGGACATCTTTCGGTTCCCAGGTTCCGTCTGCCTTCCTTTCATATCCCCTGCTGTAGTTCTCCATTGCGTCCTTGAAGGGAAAGATGTCAGAATCAGGTATCATGAAATTCCATCCGGGGCCGAAGAGGTCAAGCTCTTTATGATCAGGATAATGAACAACGTCCTTTGACCGCTTTGTTGAGTCTGGCCACACTTCGATGTCCAGAATCCTCAGGCTCTCACTGGCATCGGCAAGGAGCTGGGACGGTACATCCGGGCCGAGCGGCTTGGATATTATGTCTCCCTCCCTTATGTCAACAGTTGCGGCGCCAAACCTTACCTTGCCCTTTCCTCTGAGCACAAGATACGATTCCTCCCTTGCAGTGTGGCTGTGCATTCTTGCATATGTGCCTCCGGGCCTGATCTCATAGACTCTCATGAAGGTCTTTGTCTCGCCGAGAAGTGGGGTGATGAATTTCACATAGCCTTCATCATCTTCGCCAGTAAATCTCTTCAGTGCCGCGTCGTCGCTGTCTGCTGACAGAAGGTTTGCAACGGGTACTTTCCAGGAATTTTCAACCTGCGCATCGAGATCATGCTTGCCGTTGATCTTCTCATAAACATACAGCTCGTCGTGCCAGAATGAGCAGGTCCTGATTATGAATGACCTGGCTGCTTCGGTGAGTTCAGGAGTCAGAAGCCACACTTTCTCGTCCTTCTCAGGCTTAAGATACCCCAGTCTGTCACCGAGCTCACTCCAGAGCCAGTTTGAGAATTTGGATAGCAGGCGCATGTGGTCCAGGTCAGGCATGTCGCCCATGAATTCCGGAAGAAACAGCTTCCATGCTACGTCACATCTTATTGCCCCTTCAGGCCTCATTTCCTTTGGTGGATCAATTATAACACATATGCTCATGTTGAGAACAGGGGAGATGAAATAATAAAAATTATCATCTGCAAGTCGCCTGGGTTACCATGATGATTCTGGTAGTTTTTATTTTTTGATAAAAGTTACAAAAAGCCCCTTATAAGCGTGGTCTCTTAGTAACAAGACTAATAAATGAATGAGGACTTTTCTATCGGTGTATAGATGTTTGAAATAAGATTTCATGGCAGAGGTGGCCAGGGTGCAGTCACTGCATCGAAAATTCTTGCCCTCGCGGCTTTTAGCGAGGGAAAATATGTGATTTCTTTTCCATTCTTCGGGACTGAGAGAAGAGGTGCGCCGGTGACGGCTTTCACCAGAATTGATGATGAGCCTATACTTCTCAAGACTCAGGTATATAACCCGGATGCCGTAGTGATCCTGGACTCATACGTCCTGAGTTCAGCGGATGTCACAGGAGGCATGAAGGGTGAAAGTTACTTCATTGTGAACACCGAGAGTTCACCCGGGAGCCTGGGCAGCCAATACAGGGTTGCCACTGTTGATGCGACTTCAATCGCCATTGACCACGGCCTCGGGAACAGGACCAATCCGATAATAAATACTGCAATGATAGGCGCCTTCGCACGCGCAACGGGGATGATAAGCAGAGAGACAGCCATTTCAGCTGTCCGTGAACTTTCACCGAGAAAGAAGGAGGAGAATGCCAGTGCTGCCGCTGAGGCTTATGATTCAGTAAGAGTGGGGTGGACAGAATGATCCTTGTTCCGGTGGCCGACCTGAGTTCAAGGTCAAACCATACAGATTCATGGAGAATCCTGAAGCCGGAGATCAGCTATGACAGCTGCATAAGGTGCATGATATGCTGGAAATTCTGCCCGGACAATGCAATAAACGTGTCGGACAGCGGAGACATTCCATCTCCATCTGAAAGGATAGGAAAACTTGAGGCCCCTGTCATAGACATGGATTACTGCAAGGGTTGCGGTATCTGCGCAAACGAATGCCCTGAAAAGTGCATTGACATGGAACTGGAGGAAAGGAGGGGGATCTGAGTTGCAGGCTATCCAGAAATACAACGCCATAATGACTGGGAATGAATCTGTTGCAGTTGGGGTGAAACTGGCTAAAGTGGGATTCATCTCGGCATACCCCATAACTCCACAGACAACGATTGTGGAAAAGCTCGCAGAAATGACTGCAAACAGGGAGATAGGCGCAAGATACGTTGAGGTCGAGAGTGAGCACAGTGCAATGGCAGCTGTTTTTGCAAGCGAACTTGCCGGAGTGAGGTCTTACACGGCCACCAGCTCACATGGCCTTCTCTACATGCATGAGATGCTTCACTGGACGGCCGGCCAGAGGCTGCCTGTGGTTATGAGCGTGGTGAACAGGGCTGTTGGGCCGCCATGGAACATATGGTCTGAGCAGACAGACACAATGAACCAGAAGGATACAGGGTGGATGCAGGTTTACTGCGAATCCAACCAGGAAGCGCTTGATACAATAATAATGGGATACAGGATAGCAGAATCAGAGGACGTTATGCTGCCCCTCATGAGCATGGAGGATGCTTTCATCCTTTCACACACTTCTGAACCGGTCAGCATACCGGAACAGGAACAGGTTGACAGCTTCCTTCCCTCTCTGAACCTCGAGTTCAGGATAGACATGAAGAATCCCATGGGATACGGTTCATATTCGCCTCCCGACGGGCCATTCATGGAACTCAAGGAGGATATGATGGATTCAATGAAGAATTCCAGGTCTGTAATAGAAAGGGTGACGGGAGAATTTGCAGAAGAGTTCGGCAGAGATTACTCCGGACTGATTGAGGAGTTCTTAATGGGTGATGCGGAGTACGCGCTCATTGCATCGGGAACTCTTGCGTCCACAGGCAAATACGTTGTGAAAAGGCTCAGGGAAAAGGGGATGAAGGTTGGCCTCATAAGGCTCAGGTTTTTCAGGCCTTTTCCGGATGAGGAAATAGCAGATGCAGTAAAGGATCTCAGAGCTGTAGGTGTGCTCGACAGGTCTGTTTCATTCGGTGCCGCTGGTTCAACTGCCTCAGAAGTGAGGGCTGCACTTTACGGCCGATCGGATATTCCTGTTGTCGGATTTATAGCCGGTCTCGGAGGCCGGGACGTTCGTGTGGAAGACTTCGAGCAGATGTTCAGCATCATAGGAAAGGAGAGCCCTGGCAATTACTACATAAATATCAAGGGGGGAAAGTGAAATGCCTTTCTCCATACCCAGGGAAGAACTCATGGAGCCCGGCCACACAGCCTGCCACGGATGCGGTGCAACACTTGCGATGAGATATGTCCTCAAGGCGCTTGGCAAAAACACAGTTGTTTCAGTTCCCGCAGCATGCTGGGCTGTAATTCCCGGGGCAATCCCGAACAGGACGCTTGATGTGCCAATGGTATATACTCCATTTGCTGCAACAGGAGCTTCAATTTCAGGGCTAAGGGAAGCGTTTGACATCCAGGGCAAGGAAGACTGCAACGTGGTTGGATTTGCAGGAGACGGCGGAACAGCTGACATTGGGCTGCAGTCCCTTTCAGGCGCAATGGAGCGAGGGCACAACGTATTCTACATAATGTATGACAACGAGGCTTACATGAACACGGGAGTCCAGAGGTCCGGGAGCACCCCGTACGGAGCCGAAACAACCACTACGCCGGTTGGAAAGGACAGGAACTTCAAGAGGCAGCAGAAGAAAATTATTGCAGACATAATGATGGCACAGGGCGTGCCTTACGTTGCGACAGCCACCATCGCTTATCCGGAAGACCTCATAAGAAAGATTGAGAATGCAAAGAAGACAAGGGGGCCCAAATTCATCCAGATTCTGAGCCCATGCCCCACAGGCTGGTATTTCCCGCCGGAGAAGAGCGTCGAGATCTCAAGGCTGGCCGTTAAATCGGGAATATTTCCGCTTTATGAATACAGGGAAGGCAAACTGAAAGTGACAAGGCAGTCTGCTCCAGCAGACGTGAAAGAATACGTGTCAGCACAGTCCAGGTTTGCGCACCTGGATGACTCTGATATTGAGAGGATAAAGGATTACGCGGACTGGAGAATGAATTATCTTCTTGCAAAAGAGAAGGAGACTAAATAGAATTCTCCACCCAAATATCTGTGCTTCGCAATCCTGGAGTGTCCGTATTCAGTCACTGGTAATTTCTCTGTTTCTGTTCATCCATTCTATGACTGAAACTGAATCTGCCAGAAATTCCCTGTCAACCTGGCCCGGGTGAAAGTGCCGGGAATGGAATATTGCACCTGCCCTTGTGACCATTGCACACCCTGAGAGATTTTCCTGGCCAATCAGAAACATGTATATTGAGGCGGTAATGTTCCCCAGCTCGGCAAGCGTTTCCTTGGAGTAGAATTCCCCCTCGCCCTTCTCAATCCTGCCTTTCATCTTTTCAAACACGGAGTTCAGGTCCTCTGACAGCATTTTTGAAATGTTCCTGTCACGTATCTTTCCTATCGCATCTTTAAGGTGGCTGTGCAGGATGCTTCCGGCATTCTTCTTGACCACTGATTCAAGCATTTCCAGTGCCTGGATATTGCTTGTTCCTTCCCAGATTGAAGTGACTATCGAATCCCTGTGGAACTTGGCAACCGGGAATTCCTCAAAGAAACCTATTCCGCCCATTATCTCCATTGAGTAGCGTGTTATCTCTGCACTTGTCTCGGCTGCCATGTACTTTGAAATGCTGCTCATTATCCTGGCGAGAGTGTAACCGTCGTTGTATGGAGGCATGCTGCCTGAAGCCTCTTCAAAGAGTTTTGCTGCCAGCATCGATACAACCACTGAGGCCTCGAGCTCCGATTCCCTCTCTATGAGGTCTTTCTGCATGAGCACGTGGTCAATCAGTTTCTTCCCGAACGCTGTTCTCTTCCTTGCGTAAATGTTCGCTTCCCAGAACGCTTTCCTGGCTATTCCCGCGGCGGCGATTGCATCGTCAATCCTTGAAATCGTGAGAATTTCCATTGCTATCTGGATCCCGTTCTTTCCGTTCCCGAGGATATATGCCTCTGAATCGCTGAATTCAACCTCTCCTGTTGGAACTGCAATTGTTCCCATCTTATCCTTAAGCCTTCTTATTGTGTAATTGGCAGTCCCGTCGCTTCTCCGCGCAGGGACAAAGAATGCGGAAATCCCCTTTGCACCCTGAACAGAGCCGTCAAGCCTGGCAGTGACGATGGCCCCGTCAGCTATTCCGGCATTGCTTGCAAAATACTTGTCTGTGCCGCTGATCCTGTAAGAATTATCGGCCTTCACGGCCCTGGTTGTGTTGGCGCCAAGATCGCTTCCTCCCTGTATTTCGCTGTAATATGTGGCTCCATACCAAGGATCTTCATGATCCCCGAATTTCCTGAGGAAATCAGAACGGGTCTTCCTGTCTGCATATTTTTCAAGTGCATAAGCGGTCTGTGCGGTGAGTGTCAGTGTGCAGAAAATACCTGAGTCTGATATGATGTAACCGCTCAGGAAATGGTAAAATATGGATTCCTCCCCGTTCACCATCTTTCTGATTATGCCAAACTTCTGCAGTTTCTCAAGTATTCTGTAATGTTCCGGCGCAAGCCGCACGTAATCAATCCTGTCTCCCATTACTCCCCAGTTCTGAAGCACGGGCTTCCCGTGGTGGTCTATGTAGTCAAGGGCCTCTATGAGCTCTTCTGAGACAAAAATGCCAAGTTCCCTGAGGTCCCGGTCCCCCTTGAAGCCAAAGTACTCCAGGATTACCTGGAATGGAACGTCGCCGGAATAGTAGTTCACGCCTTTGCTTAAGAATATGTCTGAAAACCTGTTCTTCATTCAATCTGATACATGGGTCATGTGAACTTAAACATTATGCGCTTGTACAGCCAATATTTCTTATTTTATAGTAGCAAAAGAAGTTGCTGTCTGGAATGGGCCGGATCAGGTCTCTTTCCGGCCGCCATGCCTGTACTCGAGCATCAGGTTGATGTAGGGTTCCATTGAGTAGAACATCTTGTTTACAGCCTTGCTCAGATGCTCCTGGAACGTGGATTTTGAAATGCCGGTACTGTCCGACAGCTCCCCAATGGATACTCTCCTTGGCGAGGAAAAGTAACCTCTGCCAATTGCCTCCTGGAGGCTCTTGAGTTGCCTGTCTGTAAGTGATCCGAGAATGTTTGTGAGGGGTATGACATAGACATCCCTCAGTGAATCAGGCTCTATCCTGGCCTTCCTGCCCACTATAACTTCTCCGATTCTGGACAGTTCCTCATAAAGGGACTCGAAGTCTGAAGCATCCAGTGAAACAGCCTTGATGCTCTCTTCCCCGCCACGGTATGTCACCGGGGCATGCCAGAGGCAGTTCTTCGATTCAATTATCCTTATAGTGGAGTTTTCTATGGAACACCTGCATGAAAACATTACTGAAAGGCGGTTTCCGTTTGCCTTTTTTCTGACTATGCGCGTGTTAAGGGCTTCTGCTATTTCAGGGAGAGATCTGCTCACCTCATCCAGCTCTGCCTGTTTTCCGTAGAATTCAAGATAATCAACGGCCGAATTGCACCATCTGTAAATCAGGACTCCGGGAAACCTCCCTGACATGGCGGAAAAAGCAAGCCCGTTTCTGAGTTTCAGATCTATTTCATACATTGATACCGGTTCAGACTGGTATCATATATATCTATTTCCCATTGATGGATGGACAGGTGATAAATCTGGTAAATGCAATAGTGGAACACGAATGGAAAGAAGAAGACCAGGAGAAGGTATTCAACGTTGTTGGAAAAATTGTTGAGATGTCCAGGTCGGGAAAGCTGCCTGAGGGTTTCAAGCTGAAATCCATCAATGTCATAGGAGATCAGAGACGGGCAATCTGCAACTGGGATGCGCCGAGCATTACAGCACTGAGAGAACTTGTTGACAGCGTCAATCCGCCAACTGACCGCAGAATAACCGAAGCAATGAGAATTCTCTGAGAAAAAAGCATATTTTTTTTTATTAAAAAATCAAAAAAAATAAATTTCTTTTAAAGAAATTTACGGCGTAGAAACGCCAGTGTGGCTGTATACAGCCGGTATTCCTATGAGCCCCGTGAATATTGCCGCAAGTATGAATGCAAGCCAGAACAGTATGAGAATAATTCCCCACATTGCGCTTGGCCCCTTTGCCCTTTCATCCATTGAGTCATAGGCGAGTGTTGCCGGGAAAGTCAATATTCCTGCTGCCCCGAATGCAATATACATTCCAAGTGCCGCAAGCGGTGACTGTGTGTACTGGTAACTGTAAATGATGGAGCCGTAGTATATCGCCATTATGCCTCCAATGAAGGCAAAAAATCCTGCATACTGTAGCTTCTGTCTGTATATTATTGCCAGTGCCATTGACAGCAGTATTATTCCGAAGGCCAGGTACGGGTCGCCAAAGAGTATGTTAAACTTGGAGTTTGGCTCATTGACTCCAAATGGCCATGTTACCTCGTTGTATATTCCAATCACGGTCACAAGTCCGCCCAAAAGGGCCAAAGGAAAACTTGCCTGCCTCAGAGTTTCTTCAACGTTCTTGGTACCATTCTTTCTGTATTCCAGATACATTTTCCCCGTTACGTATGAGACAACACCTGCTGTCATCACAAGGGTTAGCATCTGAAATGCTAAATTGTCGATAAATGGCATTTTTTACACCACCCATGCGATTCCAGAAATACTTATTAATCAAAGACCTAAACTCTTAGGTATTCCTATATGAGATTATGCAATTTATCTAGAACATTTTCAGCCTTTTTTTCTGCCTGCCTAAATAACAGCCTGCTCTCCCCGCTATGTTCATATCGCTGAGCCGCATGCTGCTGCATGCAGCTTGACGATCTTCTTTCAGCGGTGAAAAACAGGGCGACCGGAGCACCGGGCATAGAACCAAGATGGACCCACGGCGACAAGGAGGGGGTCGGCACTGCGTACAGTTCAATCAGCCAGGTCTGGTACACGGTATGGAAGGGCATAGTAACAGAAATATACTATCCATATGTGGATGCCCCTCAGATCAGGGACTTCCAGTTTCTAGTAACGGACGGCAAATCATTCTTTCACGAGGAAAAAAGGCACATGAATGCAAAAGTCCAGAGGCTGGACAAGCACTCTCTCGGATACAGGACCGAAACATGGGACCCACAGAAGAGGTATTCCATAAGCAAGGAGATAATCTGCGATCCTCACCTTTCTGCTGTCATAATAAGGGTGAGCGTTGCCGGTGATGAGAAGGAGCTCAGCGATCTTCATTTCTACAGCCTCTGTGCACCCCACCTGAATAAGGGAGGATGGCACAACAACGGGATCATTTCAGATATCAACGGAAAGAGGGTCTCTATCGGATACCGTGACGGCACATTCATGGCAATTGGCTACTCCGTTCCTGTTCTAAGGTCGTCTGTGGGTTATGTTGGAACGACAGACGGGTGGACGGATATTTCCAGGAACTACAGGCTCTCTGAGGAATATGACTGTGCTGCGGACGGCAATATAGCTTTCGTTTCTGAACTTGACCTGTCTTCCGAACAGACATTCACGGTTTCCATTGCCTTTGGTGACAGCCTTCACAGTGCCCTTGCAAGGCTGTTCCAGTCCCTCACGTTCACCTATGAGGACCAGAAAGGCAGGTTCCAGGAGCAGTGGGAGAGGGCACACAGGCACCTCGAAAAACTTGACAGCTTCTCAGGGGACGGCGGAATGCTTTACAGGACGTCCTATTCAGTTATCATGGCACACGAGGACAAGACATTTGAAGGTGCCCTGACTGCATCCCTTTCCACGCCGTGGGGTGAGATACAGGGAGACAACAATGAAGGCGGGTACCACCTCGTGTGGAACAGGGACCTTTATCATGGTTCCACGGCAGCGCTGGCAGCCGGGAACACCGAACTGCCGCTCAGGACACTGATATACCTTTCAAACTCCCAGCTTCCTGACGGAAGCTTTCCACAGAACACCTGGATAGACGGAACGCCCTACTGGCACGGCATACAGCTTGACGAAGCAGCTTTCCCGATAATACTGGCATGGAAGCTCGGACACATGAACGGACTGAAATCCTTTGACCCCTATGACATGGTTATGAGCGCGGCTTCATTCCTCGTGACCTACGGCCCTGTAACTCAGCAGGAGAGATGGGAGGAAGCGAGCGGATTTTCGCCATCAACCTTAGCCACCAACATATCGGCGCTGGTGTGTGCTGCGGACATGGCAAGGAAAAGGGGTGACAGAGAAACGGCTGTGTTTCTGGAACAGTATGCAGACTTCCTTGAAGGCCACATTGAGAGCTGGACGGTCACGACTGAGGGAAATCTGCTGAAAGGAGTCAAGAAACATTACATCAGAATAATGCCTGAGAGCGTAGGGTCGGATGTTCCCGACGAGAACCCGAATACCGGTACTCTTCGTATTTCCAACCTTCCCATGGGAGTCCCTGACAGCTATCCTTCAAAAGAGATAGTGGATGCAGGCTTCCTGGAACTGGTAAGGTACGGCGTAAGGAAGGCTAATGACCCCTTGATCGTGGATTCACTGAAAGTTGTGGACAGCGTCCTGATGGTCGAAACTCCCCTTGGAAAGAGCTGGAGAAGGTACAACCATGACGGATACGGCCAGAAGGACGACGGCTCCCCCTACGACGGGTCAGGAGTGGGAAGGGCCTGGCCCCTGTTGACTGGGGAACGGGCTCATTATGAACTGGCAGCAGGAAGAGACGCGACAGAACTGAAGGAAGCCATGGAACATTTTTCTTCAAATTCAAGGCTGCTGCCTGAACAGGTCTGGGACCTGCCTGACATTCCGTCAAGGCATCTTTATCTGGGCAAACACACAGGATCTGCAAGGCCGCTTGTCTGGGCGCACGCGGAATACATAAAGCTCCTCAGGTCAATCAAAGACGGAAAGCCGTTTGACAGGATAGACATTGTTGAGGGCAGATACTCTGGCGACAGGAAAAACTGCATCCTTATTGAAGTGTGGAAATTCAACAGGAAAGTTGTGAGCATCAAGAGAGGGTACCTGCTAAGAATACAGGCAAAAGCCGATTTTGTTCTTCACTGGTCGGACGCCAACTGGGAGACATTCTCCGATCTCCGTTCAGTGAGAACCTCCCTTGGCATTTTTTACGCGGACATAGAAACGCAGGAGATAAGTTCTGATTCAATAAAATTCACATTCCACTGGGTCACTACAGACAACTGGGAAGGCAAAGACTTTGAAATAAAAATTATGGAATGATTTATGCCTACATATGCTGCAGGATCTTGCTCTCTATCTGGTTCTTGGGAACTGCACCGATCACAACGTCAACGGGCCTTCCGTTCTTGAACAGCATTATTGTCGGAATGCTCCTGATCCCGAACCTGGAAGATGTCATCTGGTTTTCGTCTACGTTGAGTTTTCCAAACTGGACCTTGCCAGCGTATTTCTTTGAGAGTTCCTCTATTATTGGCGACACGAATCTGCATGGCGCGCACCAGACAGCCCAGAAGTCAACTACCGTCAGGGCAGGGGATGATACAAACGACTGGAATGTGCCGTCAGTGAGCGTCTGTGGTTGCGCGTTTGCTTCTGGCTTAGGGGCTTTTGAAGTCATGATCTGTTCAGCCATCTTTTTTCTGATTTCTTCAATGTTGTCTTCCATTGATTCTCACCATCAAATGAACGGCTTTCATGGCGAGCCGCCCATTGGTGAAGCGATATCACTTTTTTGCTATTAACCGTTTTTAATGCAACAAAGGAATCACTTTTCAACGCCTTTTTTCAGGCCGACTGAACGCTTCTCCTCCTTCCAGTTGAACACGAAATATGTTGCTGCAAATATGACGGCGGCCACTGCGATGCTGACTATGGAATCTGTGAAGGCAGATGCCATGTTTGAATAGACCATGACGGAGTTCAGGCCGTCAACTATATAGTACAAAGGAAGCGCATGGGCGACATTCTGCAACCAGCCAGGCATTATTGAGACCGGGAAGAACGTTCCGGCAAGGAACATCATTGGAAATGTTATTATATTACCAATGACGGATGCGCCCTCTTCTGTCTTTGCGACTGAACCGGCGAATATGCCAAGGCAAGTAAAGAGAAATACGCCTATCATTATGAACGGAACCATCAGCAGCGTGAACGTGACCTGTGAGTGGAACATGAAATAACCGATAGCAATTATCTCGACGGCTGATATCAGTGAAACTATCAGATACCACAGGAACTTTGACACGAACCATTCAGACCTGGTGAGCGGTGTGAGAGACAGCTGCCGGAATATCTTGTCCTTCTTGTAGGAACTGACAACGTAAGTCATTGAAAACATCGGTGATGTGAGTATCACAAACCCTATAAGGCCGGGAATCAGGTAGTCAGAATAGTTTGATGCTTTCACCGATACTGAAGCTGTGGACAGGGAAATTGGCCCTGAAGAGGCAGTGAAGTTGCTGTTGAAATTCTGCACAACAAGCTGAATGAGCGTGAATGCGGTTCCACTGGCTGAGTCAGACGGGTTGTAATAGTAAGTGACATTTACAGGCGTCCTTGAAAGAAAAGACTGCATGAATCCTGCCGGTATGACGACAGCAGCGGAAATTGAGTTCTGGGCAATGTAATCCCGCATGTTCTCTGTAGACGGTACCATCCTTATGCTGACGGTATTCGAGCTGTTAAGCGCGGATATAAACTGCTCGGAGAGTGTGCTGTTGTTGTCAAGGTTCTGAACATACAGGGGAACTGCCGAAGAAGATCCGCTCCCAGTTATTGAACCGGAAAAAATTGAGCCAAAGATGAGCATTATGATGGCAGGGAAAATGAAGACAAAGAAAAGTGAGGATTTTGCCCTCATGTAGCTCTTCCCGTATATTTTAAGGTCTGCGACAACATTCTTGGGTTTCATTCTTCCTCCTGCCTCCCCACAAGATCCACGAAAACGTCTTCAAGTGTATCCTCGACAAGTGACATGCTGCCTAGTTCTATGCTGTTCTGGTCAATGAAGGACAGTATCGCCATGATGTCCCTGTTTCCTCCTATGCGCACATACATCTCGCTTCCTTCCACGTCGAGCGGAAGTCTCAGGACTTCTTCCACGTATTTCACAAGCTTTTCATTCTTTGACATTCTGAGCTGCTTGCCTTTTCCCATTCTTTCGATTATTTCCTTCGGGCTACCCTCAACAAGCATCTTTCCGCGGTCCACTATCCCCACCCTGTCAGCAAGCATCTGGGCCTCTTCAAGATAGTGTGTTGTGAGGATCACAGTCCTGCTCTCCGCCTTCAGCCTCTTTATGAGTTCCCATATCTTCCTTCTTGCCCGGGGATCAAGCCCGGTTGTAGGCTCATCAAGGAAAATGAGCTTCGGGTCGCTGATGAGCGCCAGACAGATGCCTAGCTTCTGCTTTTCCCCTCCAGACAGGTTCTGGTACTGATTTACGGCTGCATCTCCAAGCTCAACGAGTTCAATGAGCTCACTGCTCCTGTCCGGGACCCTGAAAAGAGTGCAGTAATATTTTATAGCTTCAACAGGCGTTATCCTCTCTATAAAACGGAAATCCTGTGGCATGATACCGACAACCTTCCTTATCCATGACGGAGAATGCCAGGGGTCTATTCCAAGAACACTCACACGGCCAGAATCAGACTTTCTGATTCCTTCCATTATCTCAACTGTTGTCGTCTTGCCGGCACCGTTTGGGCCGAGAAGGCTGTATACCTCTCCGTCATAAACACTGAATGAGAGGTCGTCAACAGCGTGGATTGTGCCGTAGGTTTTATGAAGATTCCTGACCAATACTGAAATGTCCTGCGATTCCAACTCATCACCCACATATTTTTTTTCGGCCGGCTCGACCTGTGTGCTGATTCCTGCAAGCCCGGCCAGCACAAAAATAGGCAATTGCGATATAACTGTTTTCTCTAATCTGCACTTCAGCCAAGCAGTGGACCTGAAGAAAATCTTTCGACTTCCTCTGGTAGCATGGTGTAAATTGTTCATAAGGGTAGTCGCCCTCATGCAGCCATGAATATTCCGCTCAAGACTGTCACGCTGAACGACAGGTCCGTTGCATTCAGGGAAACGGAAGAAATTGAGGGTCAGAGGAACATACTTCTCCTCCATGGAATGAGTTTCAGTTCTTCCGACTGGCAGAAGAATGACCTGATGGAAAGAATTTCGAAGCTGGGCTTCAACGTAACTGCAGTCGATTATCCTGGATTCGGCAGCTCTGAACGCAATGCAGGCTATTCTTTTGAAGGCGGGAATGGAGAAAAAAGTGCTGCCTTTGTAAGAGATTTTGCTGACTCTCTGCAGAGAAAATTCTACTGCATTGTCGGCCCTTCGATGGGTGGCTATATCGCCCTTGAAACACTCATCAGATACCCCGGGCTTTTCGAGAAGGCTGTTCTGGTGGCAGCTGCTGGCCTGAACTCTCTGCGTGAAAGGCTTCATGAAATATCCGCTGGAGTGCTGATAATATGGGGCACAAATGACAGCATAATCAGCCGTGAAAACGTGACTGAAATGAATAGCCTTCTGGTGAAATCCAGGCTTGCCACGATAGAAGGAGCCGGGCACGCTGCATATCTCGACAACTGGGCGGAGTTTCTTAAATTGCTTGACGGCTTTCTGTCAGAACCTTAATTGCGGGGCTTTTGCTGCAATTCTGGGAATTCTTAAGCCTTTGTTGCAATTTCTGCCATGAAGATGACTGAAATCAGGGCTGTGCTTTTCGATCTTGATGATACTCTGGTAGACCACACTTACGGGCTTGAGCAGGCACTTATAGGTCTGTCCGGATGGAGTGAGGCCACTAAGTCTGTTTCTCTTCAGAAACTGAAATTGCTGTGGGCTGAGCATTTTTCCTATTACTGGCCCCTTGTGGTTGGGCGAAAGATGACTCTGTATGAAAGCAGGTTTCAGCGGATAGACGGTGTCCTGAAGGCACTGGGCTGTGAAGTCACGGAAGAGGAACGTCATGCCATGACCGAAAAGTATGCTGATGACTACCTCATGAACATAAGGCTTATTGATGGTGCGCGTGAGATGCTTCAGAAGTTGAAAGAAAGCGGTTATGTTGTTGGAATTATCACGAACACCACTGCAGAAATGGTAAGGGAGAAGATTTCAAGGACCGGCATTGGAAATCACGTTGATTTCACTGTGAGTGCCGAAACTGTCGGTGCACAGAAACCCGACCCGGTCATATTCTTAGAGGCGCTGAAAATCTCCCGATCGGATCCTGAGCGCACAGTGTTCATAGGTGACTCGATTCAGGCTGACATCAAGGGGGCCCTTAAGGCAGGCATAAAGCCGGTATGGTTCAACAGATCAGGGCAGAAATGGACTGAAACTGGTTTCAGTGTCCCGGTCATTAATGATTACAATCCAGTGGAGAACGTGATCAGGATAGTCCGTACAGTTGCCTGAATAATTCTTCAAGTTTTCTGTCAAAGTTGGCACACAGACCTGTCACACCGCAATGGGCCTCAGGCCGAAAAGCATTCGTTCAGCAGAATGGCGCAGGAGTTTCAGCAATACCGCCCAAGCCTGATTGTGGGCATTACAGAACCTCTAAGAGTTAAGGTATAACAATTATAACGGCTAATCCAATGGTTTTGGGGAAGGTAATTACCCTGGAGACAATTAGGGAAGATGTTATTATTCTTGGAGGCGGCATGGCCGGTCTCAGAGCAGCAATCGCGGCTGTTGAGACTGACAGCAAGCTGACAGTTGGCCTTGTTTCCAAGATGTATCCCCTGAGATCACATTCAGTCTCTGCAGAAGGAGGCACAAGTGCAGTGCTCAACCCTAAAGACAGCTTTGACCTTCATTCCTTTGACACAATAAAGGG
>JBJKSW010000025.1:0-9961 GCA_046703525.1 Thermoplasmataceae archaeon | reverse complement strand
TCATTAAGGTCCTCAAACGTTCTGTCCGGGCTACGGTCAAGATGGTTAAGGACAATTGGTGAAAGAATCAATTCTGATTCGTAGTAATAGGCTCTTGAATTCCTGGATTCTTCAAGGAGTTCTCTGAATGCTGCCACTATCGGGCCGGCATTTTCGAGTTTCGAGGCAGCAGTTTCTTTATCAAGGTTGCACCTGAATAGCAGTTCTTCAGAAGTCTCTCCTCCCAGATTCATTCTTGTTGCCAGTGTCTGGACAAGAGATGCCCTGCTCTTCCTCACCGTTGAGGCAAACTCGTCCTCGCTGAGATTCAAAGGGTCGGTATCACCGGGTGTACGGTATGTTTCTCCCACCAGGATCTTCCTGTTTTTCCATTCCCTCTGATTCATTGCGAACGTGATGGAGCTTCCGTCTGTAATTATGAGGTTGCCTTCCCTGAACATTTCAAGAATCACCTCCTGCCCCGTGCTCAATTCAAACTTCACAATACGGTCAAAGTTCAGCTGCTTAACTGCCATTATCTTTCTTTCTGACAGATTTTTCCTGAGTATGATGGAAAGCTGGCTGGCCTGATCAGGGCGCAATGCTCCGTAAAATGCAATTCCCCTGGAAAGGGATATGAACAGGTCCCTTCTCTTCAGGTCAGACCTGTATATCTGGAATACAAACTCATTCTTCCCTACCTGGAATATTTTCTTGATGAACGAGCCTTCAAGTTCATCCCTGTATATTTCTATGAATGCGTAAATGTCCAGTGAAGACTGCCTGAGTTTCATTTGGCGGTTAGAATCCCGTCATGGTATAGTAATTTTAGCAGGTTAGCCATATTCTGTCAGTAAATGATGCTTACAAAGGGAATCTTCATCCTTATTCCTTCAGGCACATCCGGGCCGTCAGAATTCATGGATTCGGGGTTGCACAGAAAAATTACGGGTGAAGGTTACGTGACAATGGTTCCAAATTCTGTGGAACCTGAGGAGATGCATGAAGAGATCCAGCAAATCATGGCACGGCAGAAGCCAAGCAGTGTGTTCCTCTTCGGTGCTTCTGAAGCCGGGCTGGAAGTAATTCGGCTGATGATTGACGATAGCGATGGCCTGAAAGGTGGAATTGCAGTTTCACCCCCCTTCGCGGAAGAACTCAGGTACAAGCTGTCTAGGATTGAGAAACCACTGCTTGTCGTGAACGGATCAGACGACGCCGAATACTACCTGAAAAGCGGAAGATCATATCATGATCTGGTGGAGGGTTCCAGGCACAGAGTCCTGAAGGGAGGAGGGCATATGCCCCATGTATCAACGGCAGAAAGATTCTTTTTATTGCTGAAGAAATTTCTGGATGATGAGTTCTGAGTATGTTGACACTGAAATCCAGATCAGATATGCTGACATCGATTCCCTGAACCACGTGAACAACGCCATATTTCTGTCTTACCTGGAACTTGGCCGGATAGATTTCCTCAGAAAGAAGGCGGGCGAGGATTTTTTCAGCCGAAACAGCATAGTTATGGCCAGGATTGAAATAGACTATGTTTCAACAATATTCATTCAGGACAGGCTGGTCTGCAGGACCTGGATTGAAAAGGTGGGAAGGACCAGTATTGTTTTTGGAAACACGCTAATCAAGAATGGGGAGACAGTCTGCGCAAACGTCAGGTCAACAGCGGTACTTGTCAACTATTCCGGAGAGAAGGAGGAAGTGCCGGACAGAATAAGGAAACTTGTTTCCTAGGTGCCGAGCATAACGTACGGTATCCATCCGAGAGACGCAGGCAGCAGGAAAGCGACATCATAAAGGGTATTGTGAACTGCAAGGTCCAGGTATATGTTTTTCCTCAGGTAATATATTGCGCCGTAGAGGATTCCCATCATGAACATGTCAATAGCAAAAAGCGGTGCAAATATGCCCTGCCAGCCATGTGGTTCAAAAATCAGATAGTTGAAGTAGAACGCCATGAACAGCAGGGCCTGTATAACGGTGGCCTGCCCGCGATTGGTGAACTTCGCGAAGAAGTTGTTCACAACAAGCCTGAAATTAATTTCTTCTATTATCGCAGGAGGATAGATCAGGGCTGAGATGTTGTAACCCCGCAGGCCCCACAGGTATCCCATGACAAAGAGCGAGCCTATGAATATGAACACATCCTTTGACTTCAGTGTATTTAATGCCGCCCGCCTCAGGTCCCTGTCATAGTATATGACAGGAATGAGTGCAAGCGGTGAAATGTATGTGTATACCTGATAGATGATTCCAGACAGCTGAAGGTTGTATCCTGCCACGTACAGGAAAGCATACCAGGGGACAAAGAGCGCAGCCTCTCCAGCGATGAAAAGCAGTAATTCAAAGTGTCGGCGTTGCATATGAATTCAGAGTCATGTTTGTATTGTATACCGTCAGCGGAAGGGAAACGGCGACAAGGATTATGCTGAATACGGTCTGCTGGGCGAGGCCAAAATATGGCCATATTACGTAGTTTCTAACAACCGAATAATAGAAAATCACTATCGCCGCCATGTTGAACATCATCAGCGTGTACTCAACAAGCAGCTTTCTCGTCAGTCTGTTCATGGACAGATAGAGCAATGCGGCAAGCGCACCGGAGAGAAGAGACGTGGCGTTCATGAACAGGAATACTGCAGGAACAGTTCCGGCCTGCAGAAGGAGGGAAGGGAAGTACCAAACGAACATGCCGGCAGTGGACAGGATAATGAACGGAACATACAGCCTTTCTCTGACTCTGATGCCACCAAGCACTTCACCAACCAGGTATATTATTACTGCGCCCTCTGAGAACATCAGTATTCCTGTTCCGAGCAGAAAGAGAAGGTTTCCGATCATGTTGAACTCTATGCCGAGAATTTCGATCACAGGAATCGCAACGATCATTGCGAATGAAACAAGAACGAGAAGAAGTCTGTCCCTGAACACTTCCATTTTCATGAAGGCAGCTTCCTTTCCCTTCTTGAATATTCTTGATATTATGATGTAAGTGAAAAGAAGAACAGCAAAGCCTTCCGACAGAAGCAGTATGGAAGCAATGGAAAGGAAGAGGACGCTGAAGCTTGGCAGTGCAGCTGATATGGTTTCACACTGGCAGCTTAATGCAGTGGAAACAGCTGAAGCGGCTCCTTTCACTATTCCTTTCCTCGTTTCCAGCACATAGCTGACAATAAGATAGTAATTCTCAGTCAGGAAGGCCGATATAACTGCATATATGAGTATGCTCTGGAAACTTACGGTAAGAACACTGGAAATACCCTGTATTACCACACCATCTGCAAGGTAAAACGGAACTCCAAGCGGATTTTCGTTGTTGTATATTGAAAAAACGATTATGTGCCTGATTGAACCTCCAGCACCATAGGAAAATGGCGGATTGTAAACATTGAACCTGATTATGCCGGCAACTGCCAGTAGCAGGATGAAAGAGACTGAATACACAACAGACCTCAAGATCATCGACCTGTTTTTTCCGTATTGCCTGTATGTAAGTATGCAGTACAGAAGAAGCATAGCCGAGAAGACAGGAGCTGTATACGGTGACAGCAGAAGGACAAAAGCGATCAGAAACATTGAGAGTGTGAAGCTGTCAATGTAAAATTGAACAGTCTCAAACTTCTCTACGCGGAAGACGTGACTGAAAGGAAGCAGAAAAAGTGCAGCAAAGAAGACTGAAATGAAGACATTGGAAACAGGATCAAAACTTACGATGAAGCCGAATGAATAGAGTATCTGATGAAGTATAATGGCTCCGACTGTTATTCCGCCTGCGAGAGGCACATTTCTCCAGTCAATCTTCATATCACCACAAACCAGATGGACAGCAGAATCAGAAGAAGGTACAGGTTGGAGAAGTGAAAAGTCTTTCTGAAGGAACCAACGCTGAATCTCTCACCATACATTCTGATAATATAATAGAGAAGCACTGAATTCATGAGAGTCACTACTATATAGTAGATGAAGCCCACGTGAATGGCTTTTATGAAGAGTGGTATGTATGAATAAACAACCATAACGTAGGTGTTAATGGCGATCCAGGTCGCACCCTTTTCCCTTCCCATGACAGCGGGCAGCATAGGAACATTTGCCTTTATGTAATCATCATAGTTTGTGGATGCGAGGCTCCAGAAGTGTGTGGGGGTCCATACAAAAACAAGGAACGCTATGAAAAGGGAAGTCAGTGAAACATCGTTCTGAACAGCTGCCCAGCCGGCCAGCGCAGGAAAACTTCCAGCAATGCCCCCTATGACTATGTTCCAGGTCGTTCTCCTCTTGAGAAGAACGGTATAGAGAATTGTGTATGAGAGGAAACCGCTGAGGATAAATGACATTGTCAGCAGGTTGATGAAGTAGTACGAAGAGAACATGGAGACAGCCAGAAAAACACCTGCAATGAGGAGGTAAGGCGTCCTGGAGGCATCATTAAGTATCGTCTTTCTTGATGACGTCCTCCGCATTTTGCTGTCTATGTCCATGTCATAGACGTTATTGATTATGCTGGCAGACATCGAGGCGAGAGCTCCGGACACCAGCAGCGGAACAAGGAAGATCATCCTTCCATACGAGCCAGGTGCTGACAGGAAACCGCTTACAGCTACGACAAGCACAAGCAGTGTTATTTCAGCCTTGACGATTTTCGAAAAACCTCTCCAGCTCATTAATCAGATCTCCATCCTCACCTTGACCATGTGGGATGACATCATATCAATAACAACAATATCACTGTTACTGTTAAAGCCAGCCTGGGAAATGTTCGGGGCTGCGCCTGCAGACGCATTGGACGCGCTGACTCTTATCAGTCCCGAGGCAGTGGACGGATGGTATGAATCCCAGTACGTGTAATTTCCTGAATTGTAGAAGAATACCACCACGGTGACATTGCTCACAGAAGGTGAAACGTTTGCAATTGCTGTATAGTTCGGATTGATGCTGTTTCCAGGGTTAATTACCAGAGAGTGTGTGAGGTTGTCTCCGTTTACCAGGTTTATTCTGACCAGGGTATACTGTGCAAAAGACAGCGTCGGGTTGGTGTTCGCTGTGCCATTTGTATAGTTCCAGCCGTTAACGTTCGCTGTAAGCGTGGTATTGGCCCTGCCGGTATACACGTATATCTGGCCGTATTGCGAAGTATTGTAGTAATTCCAGTATGAATACAGCCCGGGCTTGACAAAGTAGAACCCGCCATAGGCAGAGGCGTTTGTGCTATTGATCATGGCCGTGCTGTTCGAGAGGTTTACACCGGCGCCGTAGCTGAAGTTCACTGAATAGGTCGCTGAAGTACTGTCATTCACTGATATGTTCAGGAATGTGCTGTTCTGAATAGCTATGGTTGGAAAGCTGGTCTTGTTCAGCTGAAGTGATGAATTGTTCAGGTCAAATGTCATGTTTTTCCAGTGGCTGTACGTTACAGTTGGTGTTGTGTTGTTAGACGGAAGGCCTGCCGAGGCGTTGACATAAATGTTGGCAACCATTGTTGCAGGATGGAATGTGCACCAGTATGTATATTCGCCGGTCTGTGAGAAATATGCAGAGGCATGGCTCACGTGACCTGGTACCTGTGTAATGTCAGAGGATGTTAGTAATGTGGCAGATACTGACGACTCCTTTGCGCCCGGGTTTATGGTTAGTGTGTGAGGCTGGTTGTCTTCCTCTATTACTGTGAAATGTACCAGCGTATTGTCCGGTATCACAATTGTTGGATTCAACTTTCCGTGGTTGTAGTTCCAGCCCTGTGCATCGGCATATATTGTTGTGTTAAACACATGGGCCGGCCCGCCTGCAGGGACGGTCGGAAGCTTGAATTCCTTTGCTATTGGCACATCCAGGATAACGGAAACAGCAAGTCCCATGACAAGCAGGATGACCACTGCCATAACTATTCCCGTCTTGTTTGATGTCATCAGTTGGCACCTCCTGCTGGCAGCTCCACTTCCGGTGTGGGTGCTGTCGGGCTTGTTTCAAGAGCATTGTCTATGCTTGTTGCAGGCTGTTTCAGCCAGCTTATTGCCATGTTATAGAGGAATATCAGTTGCCCTATCCCTATGATGACTCCACCAATTATGGATGCGTCCTGGTAAGCCTGAAACCACGGGAAGTATCCTGCGGTCGCTCTTGGCATACCGACGAAGCCACCGGCAGCCCAGGCAAATGACATTAAAGCAGAACCTACGGCTGTGAAATAGAAGTGCCATCTGGCGAGCCTGATGTCGTATTTCCTTCCGTCGCTTATTGTCGGGAAAAGCATGTAGAAGGCTGCAAATCCTATTCCTGTTGTTATTCCCAGGAAGATGAAGTGGAAGTGTGCTGTCACAAAATAAGTCCCGTGAAGGAAATCATTTGCTCCAACTGATGCAAGAATAACTCCCATGACGCCCCCGAATATGAAATCAACAATGCCGTTGATGGCGAACATCATAGGTGTGCTCATCCTTATCTTCTTGGCAGACCAGAGGGTGGCAATCCAGTTGAACACTGTTATTGCGGATGGTATTACAACAATGAATGACATTGTTGAAAAGAATATCGCCCAGGCAACCCCAAGGCCCGAATTGAACAGGTGGTGGCCCCACACCAGTTCACTGAAAATAAGCAGAAATCCGAGACCAAAAACGCCAGAGCTGTAGCTGTATATTTTTGTACCTGTAAACTTCGGTATAATTTCATAGATAAGGCCAAACGCAGGCAGTATCGCAAGATACACAATCGGATGTCCCCAGAACCAGAACATTATTGTAAACAGCAGGACCTGGTGCGAGGAAGCTGTGAAGAATATGGGGTTGAAGAAGTCATAGAAAAGCATGGCCAGCCCTACCATTAGAGAAGGGGCTGAAGATATTGCCATTATGGCCGTGAAGAGTATGGACCAGCTGAAGAGTGACATCTGGCTCAGCTTGATGTCCTTTGACCTGTCAAAGGCAATCATCTTGATTACAACAATACATGTTATTACCAGGCCCGAGAATATCAGTTCAAGCCCTATTACAGCAAGCCAGTTGAATACGCCTCCTCCGGTCTGTGTGAGCTGAAGTGCAAGCGGAGGGTAGAAATACCATCTTGTGGCCGTCCTTGACAGGAGTATCAGAAGCCCGCCAAACAGCCAGAGCCAGTACCCGATGGAGGATGCCGCGCCCATCGTATCCCTCTTGACCTTCAGGTGGCTGGGCAGAAGGTAGTATGCAAATCCGATTCCGGACCCCCATGCCCACATGTAAATCATCAGCATTGCGTGTTCTGACAGCAGAACGTTGTATTCGACCGGGGTGAGCAGACCGGGATTCGGGTATGTGAGCGAGAGACGCATTCCGACCCCGAATGTGCCTGCTATGAAGAAATAGACAATTGAAGTGATAAGGTACCTGAGCCCTATGCTTTTTGCATCATCATAGAGGAAAATGTTCCAGCTCAGCGTCCTTGGCTTGTCTGCGAGGCTCTCCCTGACAAGTTCGTTAGTGTTGTCATACCCCAGTGCATCTGCCTTTTCCCTCAGGAATGTCCTCTTTGAGACAATATAGTAGAGCAGAATTATGCCGACAAGTGCAACAAGGGAGAGTATGATGGTTATGTATAATACTTCAAGAGAAGTTGAGTAGGTTGCAGACGACGCATCAGGAATGAAATCAACCATTACTGCACCACCGTCATGTTCCCGCGCATTTCATAGTGGAATTCTCCACAGTACTCAACGCACTCAAAGAAATATGTCCCGGTGTGGGTTGGCGTAAACTGGATTGTGTTGTTCTGGCCAGGAACTGCATAAATCTGCACCCCCATCTGGGGAATGAGCAGGTCATGGATAACATCTCCGGAAGTGACTATCAGTTCAACAGACTGGTTTGCAGAAACTGTGAATGCATTCACTGTAGGCTTACCTGTGCTGTTTGTGAACGTCCAGCTCCACTGCCGCCCCAATACATGTACTACCTGAATATTGCCGGGAGTTGTTGCAGGCTGACCATTGCTGGTGTTCTGTGCAATTCCATTCTGATTGCCTTCAATCCACATGAAATTGAAAATTCCGGAACCTCCAAGAATAATAACAACTGCAATGACCCACAGCAGTTCCATCTTGACTTTGTGATTCATTTGAAATCCTCCAGTTCGAAGTTCTTCTCCCCTTTCTTTATGACAGGGTATACCGTCATAGCGATGGAGAAATAGGCAGATGCAATGCCGGTTGCAATATACGGTGCAAGATACTCTATGCTTGACTTGCCGGGATTCCCTCCGAAAAAGCCGCTTAGGCCAAAGGCGATAAGCAATCCGGATACTATACCTGCAATAACTGCCTGAACAAATATGCTGATGACTGTGTTGCGCTCAGATGCCATCATTCCCGTTAGCTCTTACTTTATAATAAGGTTTTCAGCATGTTATTTGTTATCTCTTAGGAGTCGCTTTTGTTAACGTGATTCATGTAGAATGAAATCCGTAAACGTGAATAGGAACGGCATCAAAAAGCACCCTGGATCCGGCGGGAAGTGGAAAACACGGGAACAGCCGGGTCTGTTGCCCGGGAATGCTCTGCTAATCAATAATTATTAACGATGTTAAAATTGCCCTCCGATGCAGAATCTCCTCTGGGTGATTTTCACAATAATTGCAATGACATTCTTTCTGACATATGTTCTTGTATATATCTACAGAAGGATGGATCACCTTACATTCAGGCAGTTTTCCATTTCAGTCCTTGCCTTCGCAATGATGGGCGGAATGCTGAACTCCATAACATTCTACATAGACACCAGCGGGGGCTTTCTTGACACTGTGCTTTCCGTTAACATTTCAATGGCGGAGATGACCGCTGCCATAGTCTACCTTCTCTGGAAGGCCGTGACGGGAAAAAGCACGGGCGGAAGCAGCGGCTTTGCTCCTCTAGTGTCTTTTCTTGTTATCTGGAATGAAATATCCATGGCCCTTCTCCTGTACTCTCTGGCCTTTCCTGAAGCCATTGCCGGATATGCAGGATCACAGGCTGGCGCTTTCCCTTATTTCTTTGGCGCATCAATAAACACATACCTTTTCATTGTTCCTATGGCATTTGAGATGGCAGTGCTTCTCCTGCTGTTTCACAGGAAAAAAGATGAGTTTCCTGTTTTCCTCACTCTTCTTCTCATGGCCGTTTTTTCTCCAGCCATAGCGGGAAATGAATCATCTGTTTCTTACGGTCTATTGGCCACTGCTTTCTCTATGGTCGGCCTGATGGTCTATTTCTTCGAGAAGATTGTGCGCGGAAAACATTCGCTCAAGGAATTCATGAAGGCAGATATTGTGTCCCTCTTCTTTCTGCTTGCATTCATGATGCTTGGAGAATTCCTTGGAACAGTGCTTAACTACAGTTTTCCAGTTTCATGGTCAGTATATGCACTGGCAATGATTGCATCAATGTTCTATTATTTCTACAGAACCTTTTCCGGAAGGAAAGGGAAAGAAAAAAGGTCTGGATGGGCAAAAGACAAGAAGTTTCTTTTCTACATTCTAATCCTGTCATTCATATCAGAATGGTTCGCCGGAGCAGCACTGACATACGCGATTCCAGGATACCCTGCCGCCGGCAGCAGGGGTTTTGTCTCGTTCTCCAATGCTCTCGGCGGCGTATCAAGCTTCACTGCAGCTTCATCACTCTTTGACTCTGTATATCTGATTGGCGCGGTTACAAACGGTTACTGGTTTCTCCTCCTAATGGGTCTTGAGATGGGTTCACTGGTAATAATCAGGTCGAGGTCTATTGCCTGGAAGGAAAAAAGAGTGAACCTTTACCTTGCTCTCACAGCATATGCGCTTTATACCATATACTATCCAAATTTCGGAAATGAGCACCTTTACTCAATACTTCCTTTCTGGGCAAACATCGGGTCTCTTGCTCCGTTGTTTCCGGTAATGCTCGTCTCGCTCATAGGCAGCTATGCCCTTTATGCTTTACTGGCGCTCCTGTTTGGAAGGAGAAGCTACTGCAGAACCCTCTGTC
>JBJKSW010000024.1:0-20421 GCA_046703525.1 Thermoplasmataceae archaeon | reverse complement strand
GTTCACGCAAACCACCTGAAAGCCGGCTTAACTGGCGAAAAGTTCACTCGGATGCCATGGGGTGTCAGAGCCTTCCATGCAAGAATATGCGGCTACAGTTTTCTGATTGCCGGGAAATAGCAACAATTGTGTGTGCGTGGCAGAATGCTTCTGAGAAAGAAGGAAAACCCAGTCTATTTGGCTGCTTGAAATAAATTATAGAGATCAACACCCAGGTAATTCAATAAATCAAGCTTTCCTGAATGTCCATCGTCAGCAGCAGACAGCATTTCATCGCGTTCTCCTTGGATCAAGCTTAAGCCTGCAAGAGTATTTGACTAGAATGCCTGCCCGGGAGAATAATGATCTGCCACATCTTTTCAGGGTGATATTGCCTGTAAATGATATAGACAGAGCAGAGAAATACTATAGCAACCTTCTTGGAATACAGGGTAAAAGAGTCTCATCTGGGAGACACTATTTTGAGTGTGGGGGTACAATTCTTGCTTGCTTTGATCCCAGGGCAGATACCGATGACTTTGATCTTGGCCCCAATCCGGACCACCTGTATTTCTCCGTCAGCGGCCTTGAAAATTATTATGACAGGGCGGTGAAGTTGGGAAGCAGTATACTTGATCCAATAGCAGTGAGGCCATGGGGAGAAAGGTCATTCTATGTACAGGATCCGTTTGGAAACAAAATCTGCTTTGTTGACAGAAAGACCGTATTCAAAGGATAAGATCCATTACATAATCCGGAAAATTCCAGGATTTTCAAACTCCGGTGAAACCTTTTCCTGAGGCATCAAGAAAGTAATCTTTTCTTCTCCGATTTTCTTGGGCTGCCCCAGGTCAGCCTTGTGGAAATGCGCAAATCGATGAAGCCATTCTTGGAAAACGGCATCAGCAATTCCCTGAGGTTCCTGTCAAATTCATCTGCCATGGAATCGCCCATTGCTGATCTTGACCACGTGGCCCTGGAGTGCTGTGATTCAATGAACTCATCCAGTTTCTGTCTGAAGCTGCAGTTATACTCATGCGAACCTTCTACGTCTATCCATTCCAGATAACCCTCTTGTTTTGCCCTGTAGGCTGAAGGATTATACCTGTGATATTTTCCTGGAGATCTAAGGGCCATCCTGCCGAGCCAATATGAGAGAAAGACTGCCCATTTGGCATCCCCGCACGGAAGGCTTACAGGTTCATCCCCGTCAACTATTGCAATCAATTCAGCCATTTGTGAAAGATATGGAAAAACAACCTCGTGGTCTATCCAGTGTATGGAGTTTCCTGCAGTAACAAGATTGAATTTTTCGTCCAGTTTCATGTCTTCAATTCTTGTTGTTTTCCACTCGATGTTGGTGTGTAATCCCATGTCCATTGACCTACCGGCATTAATTATAGCCTCTGATGGATCAACAGCAACAACTCTACTGAAATATTCTGAAAGCTCTACAGCAAGTTTGCCAGTACCACAGCCTATGTCAAGTGCAGCATCGTGAGATCCTGCAAGCCTGAATAGCGCGCTGTACAGGGATTCAGGATAGGGCGGGCGGAAAGAATAACATCTGACCGCATCTGCGTCCTGGAATTCAGAACCTGCTCCAGACACTGCCTTTTTTTCCATGTTCTTTCCTTTCCAACCTCAATCTCACAATAATAGCAGAGTCTCTCACGCCCCATAAAATGAGGCTCTGGCGGGATGTCCTGGGAAATTATGGTGGTTTATGTTGAGTGCTACATGACTTATTAGTATGCAGGTGCATTGTTAGAATGTGACATCGAAGACTTTTGTATTGATTCCAGGAGCCTGGCTTGGGGCGTGGGCGTGGAATCATGTTTCCAGAATCTTGAGAAAACAGGGGCATGAAGTATTTCCTGTAACTCTGACAGGAATGGGGGACAGAGTTCATCTGGCTACAAGGTCTCATGGCATGGAAACAGCAATTCAGGATGTTGTTAATGTCATTGAATTCAACGATCTCAAGAACATAGTACTGGTCGGGCACAGCTTTGCCGGAAAGGTTGCCGCTGCAGTCGCTGACAGGGTGGCAGACAGAATAGGTTCAGTGATATATCTGGACTCTTTCCTTCCTAAGAAGATACGAACACCCCAGGGGGGATTCCAGCCTGATGAATTTGGCAAACTCGCAGAAGGCCAGTGGACCATTCCGTTCACGCCGGAAACAATTGACAGCATTGGACCGGACGTAACAGGTGAAAACAGGACCCTTATGCTTGGCAGATGCACACCATGGCCCCTGAAACTTGCAGAAGATACAATAACGCTGACAGAGCGTTTTGATTCCATAAGGTGTTCTTACATCTTCTGTTCGAAAGGTTCTGATGCTGAATATCTTGACAGCATTCTGAATGGCGATTGGGGGAAACTCGAGGGTCCACACATGGTGATTGACACAGGACACTGGCCCATGATCACAAAACCCGAAGAGCTCTCAAGAATGCTCATCGAACTCGGTGAAAATCAGGGTTCATGACAGTCTTCAGCCTTCACAGGTACTCACGAGAACTGCTAGTTTAAACCAATGATTTCATGTTGCTCCAGGGCCTGTGTTTACCGTATTGATTCCTGACAGGAAAAACTGGCCATAAGTACACGATATGCGATTGTAATGGGACGTTTTCGCGGATAACGTGGAATATTGTGAACACCTGTTCTATAAATATCAATATCCTGAAACATGTGATTTAGGTCTTTCTAAGATTTAATATAAAAATCCCAATACTTCAGAAACAACGGGTTGAATCGACACACAATGATGCGAACCTGATGCCGCATTTTCTAGAGTCTAATCACCATGGACCTGGTGCTGAATTTGCACTGTTTTTGAGGTTTTAGCTTAAATAGGGGCACTTTGATTTTTTAATTAGGTGAAAAAAATGGCCGCTCTAGTTGAATACAACTCGAAGAACGACCTCTCTCTAAATAGGATAAAGGGAAGGACTACGAGGTTACTGGTAATGGCAGTTTCAGCCATCATGGTGATATCTGTCATGACTGCTCTAATGGGTTCAAACGGGGAAAAGGATGTCAGTAACGCACTGAATGTGTCTACTTCATCTGCCCCCGGAAATATAGGTAGTGCAGTTGTGAGTACAGCAGAGCCACTTGATGCCGGAACTGTGATGGACGCTCTGTCTGCAAATAACGTGCCACTGGAATATGCATATCTGCCCAATTTCATGGGGGCTTCAAGCGGAGGCTCGTCGGTAGCTCCGTTTTACACTACGTCCCCGGCTCCAATGGGAATTGCTGATTATGGTTTAATGGCACCCTCTGGGATCAATGTGCCGTATGCATACAACACCAGTGGATTCGATGGAACCGTCATGATTGAGGGCCTTGAGCCATTCAATCCGATGAACAACGATCCTGGCAATGTATCAGTACAGCTTAACACAGTTCTGGACCAGGTTACCATACAGGGCAATGCTGGCAAAGTGTTCTGGGTCCACAGTGTCGCGCTGTATGACCCGTCGGCTGGGACTGTCCAGCTGATAAACAACATATGGGGCATTTCCTCCACGTCATTCTCGTTTGAAGCAGGTTCGATCCTTCAGGGAAATGGAGTATCCGTTCCAGGCCTATTCTACTATGACGTTGGTCCGGTCCTGAACGTACCCGCAACTTTTACACTTGACCTATTTGTGAGTACGGAACTTTTCAACAACAACAATGAAGTGACATTCGGATATGAGATTTCCAACACTGAATCCAGCTATCTGACATCAGGAACTTACGACACCGTGGTATTCAACTCCACTGCAGCCGGGTCTTCCTCTATTACTCCTGCTGCAGTGTTTCATGTCGACGGATTCAAGAAAACACCGTCCGGACTGCTCTATGATGCAGAACTTGTAGCTGGTGGACCGGGAGGGGGCAGCACGACAGCAGTCAGCTACTCCAACAACCAGTTCAAGCTGAAATTCCTGGATGGCACTTCATCATCATACTCCAACGTCCCTGCTGCCTATAATTATGGGTCAAACACAGCTGAAACAGTGAGCGGAATATCTGTCTGGTGGACATCGCAAATGAATCCAATCGCTCACCTGAGTTCAGGCCCATCACTGTTTGTCAAGCTGTGGGGATCATCGCAGACAGGATCGGGCGCCACGAACATACAGGGAGTCATAGATCCTCCAAACTCTTTCATGTTCATCAACATAGGGAGTACCTACGATGCAAGCAAGGCGGCATGGGCCCCACTTCCTGCAAATGGAACATACAAGTTTGCGTTGCCAGGAAAACTTGACTATTCCGGAGCTGTAGTTCTGAGTGAGTACGATCCTTACTACTTTGACACTGCTGCTTATGCAGGCAATGAAACTGAAGGCGGTGGGCCTCCCGGAAACAACACAACAGAAACAACTACGCACTTCAACGTCACTCTGGCATTTGATTATGCAAAGGGGATCTACACTCCACTCTATGCAAGCGGCAACGCACAGGTACCGGTCCTGACAGTTGGTAATTCTGTCGCAGGTACCGTCAAGGGAAGCGGTACAGAGTCAGATCCCTATATCATCGAGAATAACGAGAACAATGTTATAGATCCACTGTTCTCACACACAAACGCATACATGTTCCCGGAGTTCTCTGGAATCCAGATATCCGGAACTGATGCATACATTCTCGTGGCTGATCCCCCATCGTTCAGCATACATTACAGTTCGTCCATGTATGGATACCTCACTTACTACGGCCTTCCATCCGACAATAACATGAACATGGTTTTCTATGAAACAAGCGGTGTGACTCTCTATGGGGCAGCACAGATAACAGGCTGGTTCGCTTCCATCCTTAACGGTTTTGCACTTGCAAACGTTGAATTTATTGATTCTACTGATTTTCTGGTTGCAGGAAATGATTTCTCAGGAATGGGGAGTTCGCTTCTGATCCACAATGGTCCGTCAGCAAAAGCGGGAGGAACAGTGTGGGGAAACCACTTCCTTCCAAATGACATAACGGGGAGTGCGTATGCACAGAAACTCATGTTCGGCAAGAATCCGACAGGAATCTCTGTGTACAGTTCAGGAAATCTGATCTACAACAACTACTTCGACATTTCAAGGTCTGCAAACAGCCCCGGAAAAGACCCGTTTTCTGGAATTCCTGTAGTTTATTCAAATGACTGGAACCTCACCAGCAAGATGCCTCTGACCTATGTGAACACAGTCAACAACTTTGAGCTCTATGGAAGCATAGTGAATGTGCAGTACCAGGGAGGTAACTACTGGTACGACTTCAATGGTGTGATACCCTACAATGACTTGTCAAACATTGCAGTCGGCGGTGATTATTACCCACTGATCCTGCCGACTTACAACGTCACATTTGCAAACACAGGACTCCCATCCGGCCTTGATTGGGGTGTAACCCTTCACGGCAGGACAATGGCCTCCCAGGGAATGACAACAACATTCAAAGTGCCAAACGGAACATACACTTTCAGCATATCAAAGCCATCGGTATATGCTGTTTCTCCAGTCAGCGGAACGGTTTTTGTAGACGGACAGGAGGTAACAGTCAACCTGACCTTCACACTTGTGGTGTATGAAATAACGTTTGCAGAAAAAGGCCTTCCAATAGGGACACTCTGGGGCGTAAACCTTAATGGTCTGTCTCCAGCTTCGACAAACGCATCAATTTCAGTGATGAAAGAGAATGGAACTTACGACTTCAGCATAACAGGGCCATCATCATACAGCGCGTTCCCGTTTGCCGGAACTGTGATAGTTGACGGATCAAACGTAACACAGAATGTGACTTTCACATACATAGAATATCCGGTGGTATTCGTGGAGACCGGCCTTCCTGACGGCACTAACTGGACTGTGAATTTCAACGGGATGAACTATACTGTCAACACAGATTCAAGGACTTTCATGAAACTCAACGGAACATACAGTTATTCGATTTATGCGCCCGATGACTATTCTGCTTCCCCTTCAAGCGGTGATGTGATGGTCTACGGTGAAACGGTCTATGTTGACATTGAATTCTCCCTGAACCATTACAATGTCGTGTTCCAGTATGACGGTCTTGACTCCGGGACACTCTGGGAAGTGACATTCAACAACCAGACTCAGAACAGCACAAGTGGTCAGATTGTATTCAATGTTCCCAACGGCAACTATACCTACAAGGTTACACAGGTGCAGAACTACAAGGTGGATGTGACTGACGGCTATCTGGTGGTTGACCACGGAGACGCTTCAAAGGTTGTGCACTTCACAAAGAATCCAAACTATCTCCTCACAATTGGAATAATTGCCGGAGGGATTGCGGTTGGAATTGTCGCAGGGTACGGAATATTCAGGTGGTATTCAAAGAGGCCCAAGCAGTGATCCTTTCTTCAAAAATTTCTAAATTTTAATTTTTTATTTTTCTTTTTTTCAATCATTCAGTTTTTAATGTTTTTATCAGAATTGCGGATCTGCGTCGTCATATATCCTTGCGGCTTTTAGCTTTCCAGAAATCCCAATGTCATAGAATGCGATTCCGCACTGTTCTGGAATCTGTATCCCGTTCCACTGGTTGAAAAAGTACTCAACAGCAACCGTGCTTCCCCCAGAAACTGCACTGCAGTGTTTCAGGGGAATTCCGCCCCCAGAAATTGCATTATCATAGAAATCCCTGAGTTCATTTAATCCAGAATGCCTGTATCTGTTCCCGGCGGGTTCCCGGACATAACCCCCATCCTCAAACAGTTCAACCACCTGCCCTGCATCGCTCCCGCTTATGGCTTTCATGTACTTTCCTAGAATTTCAGGCAGCTTCAAATTCCTGTTTTCAGGAAGAACAGGTGCTCTTACCCTGTGGTTTCCGTAGACCGGCCAGGTACTGTAATAGATTCTGAGAGAATCAAGAGAATCTTTTTCCAAGGAAGCAGCGACGGCGACAGGGAGCTCAATCATTCTTCCATTCTCCTCCATCCTGAATTCGTATTCCAGTGCAGCTTCAGAAGATGTGAAAACGTATCCAGCCGGTTCTATCGCTGTTCCATATGCTGAAAGCCAGTTTCTTTCCAGGAATATGAAATCCTCAAAGGAATCCAATCCCGAGAAATGTCCGAATAAAGGATCATCGACATACGCATTTTCCGAAAGGAAAGGTATTATCCCCTCTCCCTTTCCTTCCCTGATAAGTGAGAAAAAACCTCTCAGCACATCAACCATTGAAGCCATTGGTTCAAAAAAGCTTCGAAAATCATTAATGTTGGCGTCTCGAGATCATACTCAGAAAATCATGAAAATTATGATTAAGTGAAACCTGGCCTGACAGTGGAAATCCAAAGAGTTTCACTGTCAAATTGTGCTCCCTTCCACTTTCCCTGATTTGAATTGAACCGCCTGTCCGAAATCATGCCGGCCATGATCTGGACTGGTCTTCGGGGAGCACTATACACAAACCTGTTCTTCTCCAACAGATTTATTTGCCGTTCATTGAGTTCACCAGTCTCGCAAAACGGTTCATTGATTCGGCCATGACGTCTGCCCAGCCTGACCTGAGCATTTCTTCCCTGTCTTCTTCTGTGTCAAAGCAGATGTGTATTTCGTATTTTGTCTTGCCTTCATAGTCTTCCAGTGTTTCTGTCTGTATCAGTTTGTGTCTTGGCTTTGAGTCAAGCTCCAGAAGATACCTGATCTGCCTGTTTGGAAGTATTTTCCTGATTGTACCTTCAAGAACATACTGCTGCCCGTCTTCGTCAACGCGGATCATGCGGCCGGTGCTGCCTTCCTTGAATTCCCACTTGTCCACGAGCACTGTTACTGAGTTTGTTCCAAAATGCTGTGAAAGGAATTTCGGATCAGTCATTACTTTCCATGTCATCTCACGCGGAGCATTGATCACAGTCGAGAATGTTACCTCTTTTCCTCTCCTGGTTAGTGTTGTTGCTTCCAATTTCTTCACCTCCTTTTTTCTTCACCTCGGCGTTTGTACATAAGTTGTTGTGCTAATAAGAACACTGAAGAGATTATTCTTAACAATTATTATCAAACGACTGAATAAGTAGATATTGACTGCCGGAGATTGAATTTCGATGCACAGCGACGCGGAAACAGCGAATTCGCTCTAAATCCGGATTACTTTGTTTGAAATAATGAGGAAATGCCATTCAATACATTCTCAGGATTCAATGCCGGGGTGATCATGTATTATTCTCCATCCACTTTCCTGCATAACGATAACATTGGTTCCACGACCTTCAATAGTTGTTAATTTACCTTCAATAAACTCTGTTGAGAAAAACTGATAAACGCACACTGCGCAATCCCTTTTCCTGATAAGCCATGACATTTTTCTGATAGAATATTTCTCCTCCCTGATTGTTCCCCACGTCTTCGCGAAAGCTGCCCCCGGGATTCCAGTGAATAAGGATAGGTAGGGAGTCACTTAATTAATTAAGTGGATATCTGTTCTACAGCCACAGATTCATGGCCGATGGGTTGTGATGAAGAAAGCAAATATGTGTTCATCGTTCTCTCTTCCCCCAAGAACGGATACTTCCACTCATGAGCATTGTTAGTCCGATAATGACTATACAAATTCCCGCAAATAGAAATGCGAACCCAACTCCCGCCATCGAGATGAGAAACCCACCGAACGTAATACCTGCAGGCACCATAGAATAACCAATTGTTCCTTCAATAGAGAAATATCTTCCGAGGAAATCTTCAGGAACTACTCGTTGAATTACGGAAACCCATATTGTATTTACCATCCCGCCTAATAATCCTTCGAAGAACATGCTAACAATTGAGATCGAAGTGACTGGTATGAGGACGAGGAAAATCAGTGGGAAACCACCGAGACCCCAAATCAAAGGTACCGAAATTCCGGGAGCTTTTTCAAAGTGCAATCTGCCTGTTGATGCAGCTCCAACAGCATAGCCGACAGATGAACTCCCTACCAGTAATCCGAATACTACAGATCCATTATGGAGGATGTTCAAAGCGTATACCACGATGTAAATCTGGTAGAAGGAGAAAAAATTAAGGATCATCGATGTAATAGTCATGGCCAGTAATGCTCTTCTTCCTAGAAGAAATCTGAAACCCATCTTCACCTCTTCTAAGAGCTTCTCATGCCTTTCTTGTTCCGGATGACTAAACTTCTGCATAGAAGCAGGAATCCCCAACATTCCAACTGCAATGGCAGAAATGGCAAACGTTATCGAATTAAATATGAAACCTGACGCAATTCCAATCAAGACAATTAGGATTCCCCCCAGAGGGCTTCCGATAATCCTAGCTATTGTCTCGCCCGCTTGCAAAAATCCATTGCCGTCAGTCAAATTTTCTTTTTTCACAAGAGAAGGCAGCAAAGCCGATGAAGCGGGGTCAAAGACTGCTCCAAAGATAGAGATGATTACAACTGCTCCAAAAATGGCAATGGAGTTAAATCCCATAATGATAACAATGACCGCGAGAACAGCCATCGCACAAGCGCGAACTAGGTCTGATATTATCATAAGTCTTCTTCTGTCGTGGCGGTCTACCAGGGCACCCGCAAAAACTCCAATGGTAAGCATAGGGACAAACTCTACAATACCCAGCAACGTGAGGAGAAAAGCAGTATGGGTAGTTGCATAGATTATCCATTCTATTACTACGTTTCCAACAGCATATCCACTTGCTGAGACGATGGTTCCGAACCATAATAATCGGAAGTTTCTATTTCTAAAGACATTGATGGGCATAGCATTGTCCTTCTACCTTTTGGTAACAGCACATAACACACGGCTCATAATTTCAAATTCTGTTCGCATTGCAAAGGGCACTTAGTGTGGCCCGCGATAACTGATGTTTCATTTTGTAGCAATGACAATTATAGATAATAACACATTGCTATAAAAGCCGTAAAAATCGTTAGCTTAAATAAATCGGTATATTTTTATAGGATTATAAGGATAGGTAGGGATTCGAACCCTAATAGATGGGATCTGCAGTCCCACGCATAACCGCTCTGCCACCTATCCAATTACCCATATAATGGGCTATTCCGGATGCTAGAAATAGTTTAATACTTTTCTGAAAGATTGGCTTAATAGAATGTCTAGCAAAGTATTTGTTGGGTTTTCTGCATGAACCAGTGTGAAGAGGATACTTCTGGAAATCCGGCCTGATGCAAAGCTTCCAGACAGGGAAGGATCAATTCTTATTTCAAGCCTCATTTTGAGAAAGAATACAAAAGGTATCGAAGTCGACATTGTCACAGATGACACTGAAGCACTGGTCAGTGAATTTCGTAAACAGTACGGTGAAATTCCGTTCAGGATAATAAATGAAGTGGAACCGCTTGAACATCCTTCACGCCGAGATGTCATTGAAGTTCTCAGGAAGTCCATTGAAATGTTCGCTGAGGAACGGTACTGGGAAAGTCATGTTCTGCTTGAATCTGTCTGGAGAAACTCCAAAGGAACCATGAAATCATTTCTGCAGGCAGTAATCCTATTGTCGGCATCACAGGTTCATTATCAGATGGGGGACCTGGAAGTTGCACACAGGCAGTACTATAGAGCTGCCGAAATGCTGGGGGTAAATTCCGAAACAGAAAACTTCATTTCAGCAATACCTGCAGAATTTGTGTACCCGCTGAGGATTATCTCGAGGCTCTGAACTACTTCCTCTTTCTGATCATGTAGTACGAAGCGATGACTGTTATCACTGCGGCAGCAACTATGCCCGAGATCATTGCAATGTCGGTGAACGGAATTCCCTTTGAAGATTCAGATGATTTAAGGGCAATGTTCAGATACTTTGTATGCCCGGACCGCACTGTAACGTTGTTGTAATACGTTAAGTATCCGGCATCTACAACCTTTACTTCATAAGTGCCGTTTTTTAGCGAGACATTGAATGTGCCGGTTGATGTTGAAATTTTATTTCCGTTGATGTAAACCGATGCATTTGCAGGAGTAACATTACCGGCCAGGTATGCGTATTTTTCAAAATAGATATTCACAGCAAGCTCCTGTCCAGCTACCGTAAGGGTGCCATTGGGTGTGATGGAATAGTACCGGGCCGGCGAACCTATGAAATAGGAATACGAACCATTCCCGACAAGGAATGTTATGCTTCCGTTCTGTGAACTGAGTGTTTTACTGTTGAGTGTCACGCTCCAGTTGGTGCCTGATTGCAGTGAATGCTCCAGAAAAGTAACGTGGTATGTATCAGAAGAGAAAGTCACGCTGATTACAATTCCTGCTCCGTTAACATTGAACACTCCGCCCGCCGAGTAATAGGGCGCGTTCACAGCCCCAACACTGTATGCCGCGGTACCATCTGGCATTTCGATGGTTATATTGCTTCCTGAAGTGCCATGAAAACTGAACCCGGAGACGTTTATGAACCATGAAGTGCCTGCCGGCAGACCGTATTCAACAAATGTAATGTTATAGAAGGCACTGGAAGAGAAATATATTTCCGGATTTCCCGTTCCGGGTGTCTGCTGGCCCCAGCTCACTGTTGCCCTGTTCCCCGGCAGCATCCCAACGCCAATAGTATCGCCGCCCCAGACACCGTTCAGGCCGTAATTGCCAGACATTCTCACGACCGGTGTAAGAAATTCTCCAGCGACGGAGGAGAAAAGCCTCACAAACGGAGAAAGACCGGGCAGACTGGAATTTGTGACCCAGCCCACCATAACTGTACCTGCTGGTCCTGCTTCAGGTTGTATTATGTGTGCATACTCAGTTGAACTGTCAGATACCCTGACAGTGGTCCAGTTGTTTCCGTTGTTTGTCGAGTACGAAAGATACGGGTAATCGATGCCATTCACAACATTGTCGTACGAAGCATATATGGTTCCGTCGTTTCCAATTGACAGTGCCCCGTCAATCCACCATACTGTATTCGGAATGTATCCGTTCCAGTTTCCAACAAGCACTCTCGGGGACCAGCTTACCCCGCCGTCAGCAGATTCAGTAAAATAGTTATATCCTTTTTCGAGAGAGTGGTTGTAACTCATGTTGTAGGCTTCGTACAATATCATAAGAGTGCCGTTCGGTGCAATTTCGATTGGTGCTGCAACAACGCCGCCATAGGGGTAACCGGGGCTGAATGCCTCAGGCTTTGTCCAGGTCTTGCCGAGATTGGAAGAGTATGAGATAACTCCGTTGAAATCGCCGGAAGTGTAGTAACAGCTCGCAGAGGGCGGGCAGATTATGCCGACGCTGGAATAAGACGGTGCATAATTCCAGGTGACGTACATGGTTCCGTTTGACGATATTGCTATGAAATCCCTGTCGCTGAAAGATGAATTGTTGCATGGATTCACAACGCTTGAAACAGGGAAAGATAAACCACCATCGAACGAAAGGTCGACTACAGGCGAGATTGAATAATTCTGGAATTCATGCATGAATGCAACAGCAATTGTTCCGTTGCTGAACAGCGCGATGGAAGGGTCCCACGAATACTGTGGAGTTCCCGGGATGAAACTGCTTCCAGGCAGAACCTGCTGCCCCTTGAAAACATTACCCCCGTCAGAGGAATATGCGATTCCAATGGAGTAGTTGGCAATCCATGCCTCATAGATTGCCCCGTTAACTGGATCATACAACTGTTCAACCTCTGCATTAGGTCCGCTCATATTCGAGGATACAATCACATTCTGGACATTACTGGAACTCAGCTTTTCAGCAGCATCAAAATTATTGTGGACATTTGCAGTAAACACTGCTCCTGCGAGTGCTGGCAGGAGAAGACTCACAATAGCCAGCGCAAGGATTTTCATGCAGAATCAAACTGGAACGTGTATTTATCTTTAACCTATGAAACCAGGCACCGTACCTGTCAGAACTGCTGCAGGCAGTCCAGCGACAGCAATCAGTTATGATTAAAAAACCTATATTAAGCAAACAAACATTGCGTGAACAATGCAACACATAGGCGAAATACTCAATGATTCTTTCCTCGGAAAGAAGGTGTCTACAAGGGGGTGGGTTTACAGGGTCAGAGCAGGCAAAAACCTTGTTTTTGTGGTTCTGCGTGACAGCACAGACTTGATTCAGTGTGTGGCCGGCCTCAATAATATCGGGGAAGAGAAATTCTCATTGATTTCGTCTCTCACAGTTGAAAGCAGCCTGGAGATATCAGGGACGGTCAAGAAAGATGAAAGGGCAGTCACAGGTTACGAACTTCAGGTTGAGGATTTCAAGATTTACCAGAGAAACGACTCTTTTCCCATTACAAAGGACAAGAGTGAAGAGTTTCTTCTGGACATAAGGCATCTCTGGCTCAGAAGCAGGGAATTCTCTTCTGTCATGAAGATAAGGTCTACACTGTTCAAGTCCTTCAGGGACTACTTCTTCGGGGAAGGATATTATGAGGTCCAGGGCCCGATGATGGTCTCAACGGCAACGGAAGGAGGATCCACACTTTTCAAGGTTCCTTTCTTCGGTGGCGAGGTCAGCCTGACACAGAGTACACAGTTCTACCTCGAAACAATGATATACGGCCTGGAAAAGGTTTTCACTGTCGCTCCCAGCTTTCGTGCGGAAAAGTCCAGGACTAGAAGGCACCTGACCGAATACTGGCATGCAGAAGGCGAGGTTGCCTGGTATGGAAACGACCAGATGATGGAAGAAGAGGAGAAGATGATCGTTTACATGATAAAGGCTGTGCTTGACGAAAACATGAAAGACCTCGAGATACTCAAGAGGGATGTATCAAAGCTGGAGGCTGTCAAATCGCCGTTTCCAAGAATCAAGTATGCTGATCTGATAGAGAAATCATCTGAATTCGGTCTGAAGCTGAAATACGGTGATGATTTCGGCGTTGAGGAGGAAAGGGCAATAACAACTCATTTTGAAAGGCCACTGTTTGTTACCCATTTCCCCCTGGAGCTGAAGGCGTTCTACCACAGGCCTGATCCTGAAAACCCGGCTGTTGCGCTATGCCACGACCTGCTTGCGCCTGAAGGCTATGGTGAGATCATAGGGGCCGGCGAGAGGATTTGGGAGTATGATGTCCTTCTCAAGAGAATGAAGGAAGCAAAACTGAACATGGATGACTATTACTGGTACACTGACCTGAGAAAATACGGAAGTGTTCCGCATTCCGGATTCGGATTGGGCCTGGACAGGATGGCCTGGTGGATCACCGGTCAGCCGTCAATACGCGATGCCATACCGTTCCCGAGAACTATGAGAAGGACCACTCCGTGATATGGCCGAGATGAATAACTTCACAGAAGCTATTGAGGGGGGATCTCCGGAGAATACGCCCGTATGGTTCATGAGGCAGGCCGGAAGGTACCTTCCGTATTACAGGGAAATCAAGGGCGGGAAAACAATCAAGGACATCTGCATGGACTCGGCGCTCACTGCAGACATTTCATATTATCCTGTGAGCGAACTTGGCGTGGACGCGGCGATCATTTTCTCGGACATCCTCCTCCCGCTGGAATCCATGGGAATGAATCTGGATTATGTGGAAAAAACAGGGCCTTTACTTTCTCCCGTGAAGAATCTGGAATCGCTTGAGACCTTTGAAAAGAAAGCTTTCGACTATCCTCTTTCTGATTCAATCCGGAAATTTAAGGCTGAACACAGTGGTGTGCCCCTCATAGGCTTCACAGGAGGTCCAATAACACTTGCCTCCTACATCATAGCGGGAAGGAGCGACAGGGACCTTGCCGTGACAAGAAGGTTTGCATACCTCAAACCCGCACTGTTCGCAGAGATACTGGATCTCTGTGCCGATGCTGTCATCAAGCTGTCAAGATACCAGAAAGAGGCAGGAGCGGATGTGATACAGATTTTCGACAGCTGGGCGGGTTCGTTGTCTTCGATTCAATTCGAAATGACTTACAGGCCTTTTCTGCAGGACATCCGTTCGGAACTCGAATTCCCGCTCATCTACTTTTCGACAGGAACATCAGGGATGATCAGAAGCATTGCTGATGCAGGCTTTGACTTCCTGAGCGTTGACTGGAGGGCAGATCTGCTGCAAGTCGCAAGAGAGGCGGGTAACTCAACGGGAATACAGGGAAATCTGGACCCTTTTGTGGTTGAGAACAGCATGCCTTCAGCACTGCAGGAGGCTTCTGTAATACTTGAGCGGATGAAAGGCAGGGATAACTATATCTTCAACCTGGGGCACGGAGTCCTTCCGGCGACAGATCCCGAAACACTGAAAAAAATAGTGGAGTTGGTACACGGAAATGAGCAATAAAACAGCAGTTCTTCTGATGGCATACGGAAGCCCTTCCAGGATGGAAGACGTGATGGATTACCTTTCAGACATATATGAAGGGAAGCCGGTGCCCGAATATGCAGTGGAAGAGAACCAGCGCAAATACAGGATGGTCAATGGGGTGTCCCCGTCCAATGCCATAATTGATGAGCTGAGAAAAAGGCTTGAGATGAAGCTTTCGGACGCAAACGTGGGAGTGTACCTCGGAAACAAGCACTGGCACCCCAAGCTTGAAGCCACTCTCGGAAAGATGATGGACGCGGATGTGGATCACATTATTGCAATCCCCCTTTTTCCATTCGCATCCAGCAACGTAAGGCAGTCCTACCTGCAACCAATGAAGAATTCGATGTCGGAAATGGATTACCATGCAGACATTGACTTCATAAACGGTTTCAGCAGGAGGGAAGAATTTTCAGAAATCTGGTCCAAAATAATTAAGTCGAGTCTTCAGGGGAAAGGGGCACGAACCGGCGTTTTCTTCAGTGCACACAGCCTTCCACTCTTCAGGAACAGTGAAGGCGAATACTCTTCTGCCTTTGTTTCCAGCGTGAAGAGCATATCAGGGATATCCGGGCTCCGGAATTTCAGTTTTGGCTACCAGAGCAGGGGAAAATATGGAAACTCCTGGCTTGAACCCTCCCTCAGTGAAGTATTCGACAGAACTGACAGAAATGAGATAGAGGAAGTTCTCGCAGTGCCTCTCGGCTTCTGTTATGAACATCTGGAAATTCTGTACGACCTGGACATCGAGTTCGGGGATTATGTGAAGGAGCGTGGATTGAAATACAGGAGAACGGGACTTCCGGATGCAAGGGACGAATGGGTTGATATGTTCCGGAACATTGCCATGGAAAGGACAGGTGCAACCTAGATGCCATTCAGAAGCCTTACGGTGTTTTCATACGACGTTGATGATCTACTCAGGGAAATTGCAAAGAAGAATTCGGAGACGGACATAACACTCTATTCAAGGAAGAATGGTGATCTAATAACCACTTTCATAGTGCCAAGCAAGTTTCCGGACAAGATATCTTCGCTGACAGATTCACTTTTCCCTTCAGACATCGCTCTGGTAAGGGTCGAAAAAATGAACAGGGAGCTGGGCGAGGTTCTCATTGGGATGAGCCTCATGAAGATACAGCACACTGTATTCATTCTGGGGCAGTCCGTCGACAGGGCTTTTTTCAGCAGAGTCCTGGGCGACGCCGGCATAGCCTCATTTGAATTCACGGACCTGGACGGAATTTCACTTGCCGAAAAGATAGAGAGTTTCTACAGACAGCGGGAGGGTGGAACAACAAAGGTGGTCGTTGACCAGTTCTTCAAGGTCAAGAGTGTGGGCACTGTTGTTCTCGGATTTGTGACTGAAGGCACGGTAAGGAAGCACCAGGAACTGAAAGCTTCGTATTCTGACAGGATTTTCCAGGTCAGGTCAATACAGATGCAGGACATAGAGGTAGAAGAGGCCGAAGCGGGTTCCCGTGTCGGCCTGGCACTGAAGAATGCAGACCTTGATGACCTGGACCGTGGTGTAATCCTCTCTGAATCAGAATCCGGATACTTTACAGAAATAAAGGGTGAGGTTTCACTGCACAAATCAGTCAGAAGGGAGTTCCCCGATACTTACGAAGTCTTTATTGCAGACTCCATGAGATACCAGCGTGGAACGATTTCCGGCGAAGAACTCAAAATGGACAGAAAATTTGCAGACACAAAAAAAGAATATGTTCTGGTAAACCCGAATGTCACCCCCAGAATTATAGGGACATTCAGGCCCGCCCGGACAAACTGACCTAGAGTTTGTATTCCTGGCCGGGTTCCAGAATCACGACTTCAGCGTTCTTGACCATTCCCTTGAATGCGCCTGCATCCTGCTCTATGCCCGGGAATGTGTTATAGTGCATGGGAAGCACTATCCTTGCACCAAGCAGTTCTGAAGCCAGTGCGGCTTCTTTGGGACCCATTGTATAGAAGCCGCCAATGGGGAGCATTGCAGCATCCGGGTGGTAGAGATCTTTTATCAGTTTCATGTCGCCGAAAACTCCCGTGTCACCGGCGTGGTATATGGACTTTCCATCACCGTGTATCACGAAACCGTTCTCGTTTCCACTGTGCACGGCAGGCACCATTGCAATTCCAATGGGCCCAAAATCTGTCATCCCTCCTATGTTCATACCTATTGCATTTTCTTCCGGTATACCGTCCTTCATGGCCTCCTGGCCGAACTCGAACTTGCTCACAAGCTTGGCGTTGTTTCTCTTCGCTATGCTCACCGCATCAGCCATGTGGTCAAAATGAGTATGCGTGACGAGAACAAAATCAGCCTTCACGTCTTCAGCCTTCATGGCTGCCTTCGGGTTCTGGGTCAGAAATGGATCCACAATTACAGTTGCTTTTTCAAAATTTATCAGCCATGTTGCATGCCCCAGCCATTTTACATTAACCATGAATACTGTAACTGTTACTACTTAATGTGAGTTATGCCCATGCCTGCAATCTGTGTGCAAATGATTAACTGAGCCCTTTTATGGCCTTCATCCTCAACACTTTTGACTCTACGAATTCACTTCTTCCTATGTCCTTTCTTACATAGTACCTTCCCCTGATTCTCGGAATCATCCCGTCAACAATTGCAGAACTTTCTGAAATGGATCCTGAAATTCCCACAAGGGCAAGCGCTCTTGATCCTGTCATCTGGACACTGTTAAGTGAACCTTTCACGGATGCGTAGAATACGCGACTTGAATCGTCTTCAATCCCCTCGGCAATGGAAAGTGCCCCCGGCTTCGGGTCGTATCCGTACCCTTCCGGGACGATGTACTTGAGGACTGTTGCCCTGTGCCTGAATTCGGGTGCCCTCCTGACTTTTCCCCCGGCAATTCCCTGCAGAACTTCCGTGAGGCTGCTCTTCATTATGGAAAGTACATTAATTCCCTCTGGATCCGCGAACCTGGAGTTTATTTCCACTATTTTCGGACCGTCTGCGGTGTCCATGAACTGTGAGTAGAGTATTCCCCTGAACTCTGAACCGTCATTCTTCATTGCTGCAGCTATTTTCTGCAGAATTGATTTGGCTTTCTCCACACTTTCCTGTGCTATGAACGGCAGCCCGAAATCTGAATCTGTTATAGCACCCATTCCGCCAGTATTCGGGCCGGTGTCATTCTCTTGCGCCCTCTTGTAGTCCTGCGCCACAGGCATGGGAAATATGTCCGTGCCGTCTGTGAATGCCTGAAGGGAGAATTCTTCCCCAACCAGTTTTTCTTCAATAAGTACCCTGCCGTCTGTCTTAAGCACATCCTCAGCTACAGCGATGCCCTCCTCCGCTGTCCTGAAATGGTCACCCATCACCCTGACACCCTTTCCTCCGGTGAGACCAACAGGCTTTACGACAAATTCAGAATCCAGTTTTCCGATCCAGTCCCTCAGTTCAGCCGGGTCTGTAAAAGTCCTGTTCCTGACTTCGTCTCCAATTCCATATTTCTGCAGGAGCCCCCTCATGAACTCCTTTGATGTTTCTATCATTGCTGCGTTTCTGGACGGCGATGCTACCCTTATTCCCTCCGATACCAGTGAATCAGCAAGCGGAGTTGCAAGAACGGCTTCAGGGCCTATGAATGCCAGGTCTATCTTTCTTGACTTTGCATAGTCAACGATCTTCCCGTATTCTGATTCATCTCCGATTACGTACTCTCTGGAAACTGAGATTATGCCGGGATTTTCAAACTTCATGTAAGAATACACTTCTGAACCTTCATCCCTGAGCTTGCGGCATACAGCGTGCTCCCTTCCGGCGCTGCCGACAACAAGAATTCTCATTGTTCCGTATCACCGTCAGATATATTTTCAATCTGTTCCCTGGATACGTTGAAATGCTTGTAGAACTTCTTCGTTACACTGTACAGTTCGGTGTTCCTGTATTTCTCTGATTTTATCATGCCTGCACGTTTCAGCCGCTGTACGGGTTCAGCATATTTTTCACCGAAATAATCCCTCAGGAGGCCTCTCCTGACTTCGGGGTTTGAAGCAATAAAACCCAGAATTGAAACTTCCTTCTGCGAGAACTCGGGTTCAGCCACAGGCAGCGCAATATCGTAAAATTCATCTCTGAGCTGCATCTTGTACCTTATCCCCGTCCTTGTTATGCGAAGTGCACCATTTCTTTTCCTGTAATCAGAGATCAGGGAGCGAAGCGCTTTCGCCACGGCATCCTTGCCTTCTTTCAGGATTATTGAAATGTCATTCAGCGAAACAGGTTCTTTGGAAGCATAGAGTATTGCTTCTATGGAACTCTTTAGATCCATCGTTTTGTAAACGCTACAGATATATTTCTGTTTTTGCTATTGGAAACCGCAGGAAATCAGTCATCTGAATGCCCTCAGGTTCATTCACAATCTTAAGGCAATCTGGCGCAGCATTGAGTAAGTGTCTCATCCATTCTCTTTCCACTTAACAAAACTTTCCAGCCGGGAATCAGCCATACAATGTCACATTTAATAATATCCTCAATATTTACCCGGGGCGAACAGGTGTTCGGAAACAGGAAGCGAACAATGGTGGAAGCAAAGGATATTCAGGAAATAACTGAATCTGAGAGGAATAAGAAGCCCTCTTCCCAGTTCTACCTCTGGTTTGCGTCAAACCTGACAATTGGGGACCTTGCGCTGGGTTCGCTGATTTTCACTTTCGGGATTTCTCTTTTCTGGCTCATTGTGGCAATTCTCATCGGCAACATACTTGGGGGGAGCCTCCTTGCCATGATGAGCGTGATGGGCCCGAAGACAGGGTTGCCGCAGATGATGATCGGGCGGAGATCATTCGGTGACAGCGGCGGGCGGGTAATGGCTCTTCTCCAGTGGATCAACAGCATGGGCTGGTTTACATTCAATTCTATAATTGCGGCCTCTGCTGTTTCAATAATTCTATTCGGAATAGGAGGAACGGCAACAGTGAATGTTTCGGGCCTTTCGCTTGGAATTGGCAACTACATTCTTCCACTCCTGATTGTGATATTGATTGTTGCGGCCCTGGCTTACATCGGTGAGAAGATAATACACGCTTTTGAGAAGATCATGTCAGTGATACTTGGCGTCATGTTCGCAATAATATTCTATTACATTGTGCTGAACTTCGGGCTCCCGCCGCTGGATTTCACCGGTGCGTTTCCGTCTGTCGCTTTTGGCCTTGCGGTCGCCCTTTCATTCTCATACAT
>JBJKSW010000023.1:0-8848 GCA_046703525.1 Thermoplasmataceae archaeon | reverse complement strand
ATCTCATTTGTGACTGAGCCCATTATTTCCTGAGGGACGTTGATGAACACTCTCTGTATTGGTTCCATAAGTATTCTCTTTGCCTGGCACATTGCTCCGTAAATGGAATTCCTGCCTGCAGGTATTACCTGGGCCGGGCCTCTGTGTATACTGTCCTCGTGCAGTTTGGCATCATAGAGTTTTGCCTTCACTCCATAGACCTTTTCGTTGGCAAGCGGCCCCCTGTTGATTATTTCTGTGAACGAGTCCATAAGAAGTTCCATTGTCTCATCAAGATACTGGATACCCTTTGTGATATCGAACATTATGTTCATTCCTTCGACCATCTCAAGGCCCCTGGCCTCGTCTCTCGGAATTCCGGCATCCTGAAGCTGTTCAATGACTGTCTTCTTGTCTTTGAATTTCCTTCCCTGCGGAATTTTGCCGTCTTTTATGAGCTGTATGACTTCTTCGGGCAGAGGTTCAATTTCAAAATAGAATCTGTTGTGCTTGTTCGGAGATTTTCCTTCAAACGGGCCACCGTGTTTTTCAACAGTTTCACGATAGACGACCAGCGGTTCGCTTGTGGTCACTTCGACCTTGTAGTCGTTCTTGATTCTGTACATTGTTATCTCAAGGTGGAGTTCTCCCATTCCCGATATGAGGTGTTCTCCTGTTTCCTGGTTTATTTCAATCTGGATAGACGGATCAGCCTTTGATATGTTTCTCAGGACATCTATAAGTTTTGGAAGGTCAGCCGTGTGTTTTGCCTCTATGGCTAGTGTTACCACTGGATCAGTGTAGTGCACCATGGGTTCAAACGATTCCATGTCTGCGATGTTTGATACTGTTGAACCGGCTATGGCTGCCTTCAGTCCTATCATTGCGGCTATGTTTCCCGCCGTTATCTCATCCACCTGTATCCTGTCGGGCCCGACCATCATGGCAAGAACCTGGACTTTATACTTGGTTGAGCCTGCTTTCGAAATGTAGACCTCCGTTCCTTTCTTCAACGTTCCGCTGAAAAGCCTTCCAACTGCAACCTCGCCGGCGTGCGGGTCAATAATGATCTTTGTAATCATGAGGCTCACCGGGCCTTCGTGGCTGCACTCGAGCATTGCTTTTCCGATAGGGGTGTTCTCGTCCCCCCTCCAGATCTGGGGAATTCTGTATTTTTGTGCTGTCTTTGGATCGGGAAGGTGCCTTACGACCATGTTCAGTATGATCTTGTGGAGCTGTGCCTTCTGGGCAAGTTCCTTCTGCTGCCCGTTCCTGACGTATTCAACCATCTCCTTGAACGACATTTTTGTCACCTGCATTGCAGGGACAGATATGGCCCAGTTGTTGTAGGCGGATCCAAATGCCACTCTTCCGTCCTGAACATTGACCTGCCAATCCTGCGTGAATTCAGGAGGGGAATATTTGGCAATAAGCCTGTTTACGTCCACTATTACTTTCTGGAATCTCTTCTGCATTTCCTCTGCATTCAGCTTGAGTTCGTTTATGAGCCTGTCAACCTTGTTGATAAAAAGGACTGGCTGTACTCTCTCCCTGAGAGCCTGCCTTATCACAGTTTCAGTCTGTGGCATGACACCCTCGACCGCATCCACAACGATGACAACGCCATCCACTGCCCTCATAGCCCTGGTAACGTCTCCTCCGAAGTCCACATGGCCCGGAGTATCAATGAGGTTTACAAGGTAGTCAAGACCTTCGAATGCGTGAACCATGGATGCAACAGCAGCATTGATCGTTATTCCACGTGCCTGTTCCTGTTCATCGTAATCAAGAAGAAGCTGCTTTCCAGCGAGTTCTTCGCTCATCATTCCGGCACCCGCGATCAGGTTGTCGGACAGTGTTGTTTTTCCATGATCAATGTGTGCAGCAATTCCAATATTCCTAATCTGCTCAGGAGTGTTTACGAGACTCCTCGCCCTTTCTATATTATCTTCCTTTCGTCCCATAATCGATTATCTCCAGAAAAAATGTTTAAAAAATCAGCTCTTAATCTGAATTTCAATCTGGACTCCGTCCGGGATTGGAATTCTCATGAGCTGCCTAAGGGTTCTCTCATCTGCATCTACGTCTATAAGGCGTTTATGGATCCTCATTTCCCATCTGTCCCAGGTTGCTGATCCTTCGCCGTCAGGACTCTTCCTGACGGGAACTACCAGTCTCTTGGTTGGCAGAGGGACAGGGCCGTGCACTTCGACACCGGTTCTCTTTGCAATTCCCCTTATTTCGTCGCAGACAACATCCACGATCTTGTGTTCTGTTCCGCTCAATGATATTCTGGCCCTGTATGATGCCATTTATTCACCTTACTTCTTTTCAAGGTCAATGCACTGGCCTGCGGCCACTGTCTGACCCATATCCCTAATGGCGAACCGTCCCATCTGCGGGATTTCTGAGACTTTTTCCAGTACCACGGGTCTGTCAGGAATAACCTTGACGACTGCAAGGTCTCCCGTCTTTATGTAGTCCGGGTTGTCTTTCAGTGTTGTCCCGTCCTTGGGATTGAGCGTCCTAAGAATCTGCTCAAATCTGCATGCTACCTGGGCAGTGTGAATGTGGAAAACGGGCTTGTAGCCGTTTGCTATTACGCTCGGGTGGCTGAGAACGACTATCTGGGCAGTGAATGATTTCACCACTGTGGGCGGGTTGTTTGCACTGCCGCACACGTCTCCCCTCTTTATGTCGTTCTTTGCGATTCCTCTCACGTTGAATCCAACATTGTCCCCGGGCTCTGCTGTAGGCATGTTTTCGTGATGCATTTCTATTGATTTCACTTCGCCCTGCTTGTCCGCGGGCTGGAATATTACTTTGTCTCCCACCTTGAGGACTCCAGTCTCAATTCTCCCTACCGGAACAGTTCCTATTCCTGTTATGGAATAAACATCCTGTATCGGGAGTCTGAGTGGTTTGTCCACGGGCTTCTCTGGCACCTTGAGGCTGTCAAGCGCCTGGAGAACGGTTGGACCCTTGTACCAGGGCATGTTTTCACTGGGTTTTGTGACGTTGTCTCCCTTATATCCGCTTGTCGGGATGATCGGTACATCCTTGTATCTCAGTGATGCAAGGAATTTCTCAACTTCAGCCTTGACTTCGTTGAATCTCTTTTCACTGTAAGCTGGCTGTGTTGCATCCATCTTGTTGGCCAGAACGATCAGCTGCTGGACACCAAGAATTCTCGCCAGGTTGGCGTGTTCTCTTGTCTGTGCCATTATGCCTTCCCCTTCCTTGAATGAAATCACAAGAAGGGCTGCGTCAGCCTGGCTTGTTCCTGTTATCATGTTCTTTACGAAGTCCCTGTGGCCAGGAGCATCAATAAGTGTGAAATAGTATTTGTCCGACTCGAACTTCTTGTGAGCAAGGTCGATCGTGACTCCTCTCTCTCTTTCTTCCTTAAGTCTGTCCATAACCCAGGCAAACTCGAAAGTTGCCTTTCCTTTTTCTGCTGCCTGTTTCTTAAACTCCTCAATAATATGAGGCTGAATTTCTCCGTGTTCGAAAAGTAACCTTCCTACGAAAGTAGACTTGCCATGATCTACATGTCCTATGGTTACCAGATTCATGTGTGGTTTCTGACTTGCCATTATATCACCATCAGTTGCGTATCCCACATGGTAACCTCATATAAGGATTTTCTCAACCGGTTTTATCTAGAGTTACCAATTGCCTGCATTACCTAAAGACCATGGGGCATCTGATTGAACTGCAAGAGCATTAAACGTATTTCCTGTTGATATCATTTAAAAGGAAGGTCAGAATATTTCGTGGTAACCAAGTAGTGAAGAACACTGCATTTTGAGCATATCAAGGCTGCTCTGCTTTAATTTTCCGGAATACTCATCGATCATGCGGAGCGTCTGGTCAAGATGGAACTCAAAGGCGCCAACGGCTTTCTGAATATCAACGCTGGCCGGATTTATAACCAAGCGGCTTCCACGCTTTGCCGAATAATAAATGTATTTGGCTTGGTCGTAAGTTCTGAAATACAGCCTGACAGAATCTATGGAAACAACTATGTTCTCGTCCTGCCTGAACATCATTATCTCAGTTCCTGCTGGAATTTCTATGAGATCGTCTTTCGCATCCTCCAGATAATCTTCAGGAAACGACTTTAGCGGCGATCTGGATGCAATTCTTGCCGCCAGTGCACTAATTGAATCATCATCATTGATCATCTGTTTACCATCCTCCTCTGCTCTCAAGCAGAATATTGAAGCAAGTTATGAACACTACGGTATCCCCCGTTCATGAATCAGGAAGAAGCCATCATCTCCCTGATGGATGACACAAGGTTGTTCAGTTCCCCCTGTTCCAGATCTTTGCCGTCCAGTACTATGCCAGCCTTGACCACGTCATCCGCATAGATGTCGTTTGTTCTGTGTGGGGCCAGATGCACGTGGAGGTGCGGAATATGGTCGCCATAGATATACACATATACAAGTTCAGATCCAGTGCTTTCCTTTATGGAAGAGGCTGCATCTGCCAGAGCACGGCCAAAAGTCTCCGCTTCTCTGCCGTCAAGGTCAGTAATGTGTTCAATGTGCCTTATTGGCTCAAGGTAACAGAATCCCCTCACTGAGCTGTATCTGCTGATTGTCAGCCTCCATAAGCTGCTGGACCAGACCTCAACACGGTTGAAATCAATGTCAGCTTTCCTGTTGCATATGCTGCAGTCCTCCTTCATTGCAATCCAAAGATGAGGCATGATGATTTAATGTATTTGTTTCAGAATTTGAGTTATTGACCAACCTGAAAAATGATTTAAACTGAACCGCCATGTTGCATATCATGACACTTTCAGGAGTCTACGTCATACCACACGGGGATGAGATCGTGGACAATCCCTCGGACGGAAGCATAACGACCAGAAGACAGATTGAGGATGTAGCCGCGACTGACAGAAGCGACAGCATAGTCATAATCAGCCCCCATGGACTCAGGCTCAGGAACAGACTGTCCGTCATCAACACAGAGAACCTGCTTTCCGATTTCAGGACTGCGGAAAACCACATTTTTGAATCATACAAAACGGACAGGAAACTCGCAGAGTCCATAGTTAACAATATCAGGAACATGACCGAGGAAATTCAGTTCGTGACAAGCAGCGGTGAACTTTCCAGCTTCACACTGGATTTCGGGACTTCAATTCCACTCTTCTTTTTCGGGGGGAGGAATGTTGTTTCCATGGGACAGACGAGGACTTCTGACAGAATTAGCCTGTTCCGCTTTGGGCAGGACCTTGCCGGGTTGATCTCAGAGCATGACGGGAATATTTCAGTCATACTGAGCGCAGATCAGGCCCACACTCACTGGTCAGGCGGCCCTTACGGGTATTCACCCAGAGCAGAGCTCTATGACAGGATTGTTGTTGAGGCCATCAACAGATCCGACTTTGAACCTCTCATGGGCATGGATGAAAGCTTCATAGAAGATGCAAAGCCGGACAGTTACTGGAACATGCTCATACTGTCAGGAATACTCAGTGCAACGGGAAAGCGATTGAAAGTCAGCTCCTACTACGTTGAGAAATACTTTGGCATGCTGGTGGCTAGGTAGAGATTACAGGAATTCCCACAAATCTGCGCTGTACCTGCGGGAAACTGTGAGTACTGGCGGGTTGTCAAAGAACTTTCTTGCCAACTCAAAGAGTAATCTTGAATATTCCTCCCTCTGAGACTCAGGCAGAAAGATCAGAGTTTCGATGTTTTCGCCTATTCTTCTGGTAAAAAGTGAATATCTGGGAATCTTGTTTTCATTTGCAATCTTGCTGACTTCAAGCAGATAGGGGTTGAAATCTCTAGCCTCGTAGATGCAGTCATCGTAAGAAATTTCCCTTATGTCGTCGCCTTTGATGGTGATCTCAGATGGTGCATACAGCAGATATGTGTGGCCATCATCGCTAAATTTCGTCTGCTCTACCTCTGCAAGAAACCTGTCATCTATCATCACTTTCTTGAGGCCACTGTCGCTGCCCTGGTTTGGAACCATATATTTCACAACCGACAGCGGTATCGTACGATTCATGCTGTCCAGTATTCCTGTTAGTCCCTGGGATGGCCCCAGATCAACAACACGCGTATCCTCAAAATTCTCTGAGAACTTGGAAAGCAGCCTTGAAACATCTTGAGCGAAGTTTCTGTGAAAACGGAAATCCATGTAGAGCATGTCGCCTTCAAAGTAGACAGAATTCAGCACTACTGAAGGGACTTCGAACAACTCCCTGGAAGCCCTGAGCTGTGGCAGGTTGTTTATTCTCTGGGTGATAACAAAATAGTCTTTCTTTTCAAGTGCGTCATAGTTTTTGAGAAACATGAGTTTTTTCTGGTCCTCCTGGGATGTCTTGGGGACAAGTATGTTCACGAATATAGCTCCATTTTCCCTGAATACGTATGCAGGGAACCTTTCAGTGGAACCCTTGAGATATCCAGTCACAGGACCTTGTTCCCTCAGAGCGAGCAGGCACCTGAGGTCGAGCCGCCTTTCAGAATCCTTAACTTTCATCGAGATATTACAGTGAGTATAATATCATAGTGATTATTATATTTTACTTGGATCGAACGCACAGGCATTCCAGCGGAAAATGAGTTATTTCTATCCATCAAGGATGTTCACCATCAGAAATTCAATCTCGCATTCTTGCGCAAATTTTTATACAGAAACGGCATAATCGCTTATGAGCGGAGACAGCAAAATAAAGCTCTTTCTAATAGTCACACAGGTAGCTACGGTTCTTTTTGGTTCTCTTGTGGTTTCAAGACTCATCCTCTGATTTACAGTTTTTCATAGATCTTTGATTTTCCCTTCCGTTTTTTCTGACAGAACCGGTCCTGACGGGAACATATTATTAGCTAATTATCAATGCTTGAAGATGCGCTTTTACGATGAACTGACCAGCTTGAAAGAACAGATAGGCTTTGATGAGCGCTTCGTTCCACTCAGGAAATATGACAACATTGTGCTGAGCGGAATGGGCGGCTCCGCAATTGCAGGAATGTTGTTCAGTGACCTTTTCAGCAGTGTGCCTGTCACTGTTGTGAACGGTTATGATGTTCCAGACTTCATCAATGAAAATTCTCTGTTTATTGCTATCAGCCACTCCGGCAACACTGAAGAAACCTTATCTGCACTGGAAAATGCAACTTCAAGGGGGGCACAGATATTCATCATCACGACCGGGGGAAAGATGGCTTCCATGCAGGGTGAAAAGATCATCGTGCCCAAGGGCCTCCAGCCGCGCTCATCGATTGGCTACCTGTTGATGCCTCTCCTGAGGACGTTTGGTCTGGTGGACGAGGATATCCAGGCAAATACAGTTGAAGCCATAGACAGAGTTCTTGGAATGACTGATGAAATAAGGCCGCTGGCTGAATCAATCGTGGAAAATGAGAAAATACCGGTAGTTTACGGCATCCCGCCTTCACAGACCGTGGCATACAGGTGGAAAACGCAGTTCAATGAGAATTCAAAAATCATGGCCCACAGTTCCACTCTGCCTGAAATGAACCACAATGAGATTGCAGCCCTTCCCAATTCATTTCTCAAAGACAGGTTCGAATTTTTTGTCGCCGGGATTCCAGTGGGCAAGTACCTCAACAGGGTGAGAATTAGTGAAAAAATCGCCGGAGTGAAGTTTCACCTCATGCCGGAAATTTCCGGAGAACCTGTACCGTCCATGTTTGCTTCCATAATGTACGGGGACATGCTTTCATATTTTGTGGCTGAAGCCAGGAAGGTTGATCCAAGGGAAGTCAGTGCCATAGAATCCCTGAAGGCCGAACTGGCGAAAACCGATTAGTGTGCATTCAGGGATCAGTCAACTATCACGGATCCACCGGGTGGCAGCAGCGGATCCACTTCATCAGTCGGCACTTTCATGATTTCAGCTATTTTCACTACTGCAGTTGATCTTTTCATATTTCCGGGCCTTATCCTTACGCTCCTGCTTCCAGCCGGCCCATTGCCTGCGATCGGGTGAATCATGGGAATGCTTTCCCCGGACACTTCGTGCATGGATATCTCAAGTTCCATTGGAAGATCGAAAAGGTAATTTCTCTTTCCCCTCACTATCCAGGATCCTGTTGAGACGTATTCGCCGGATTCGGGCGTCTTGCTTACCTGTTCAGGGAAAACCCAGTATGCGCTTCCGCTCAGAATACCCGCACTCCAGGCGCGGGAATGTGCGACTGCGAATATACAGGCCTCGCGAAGTGTTGCTTCACCCGGCTTTCTGTCACCTTCGCTCTTGATCACGGTAGATGGCGCCCCATACAGATCTGCATGAACATAAATGTCGTTATCCGTCATGTGTTTCTTGACGACCTTTTCATTAGTTTTCCTGTCTTTTCCAGATATGACAAGAAAACCTTCAGAAGAGTAGAACCAGTGGTATATCTCAAACCAGTGCCTGTTTCTCTTTTTTCTCTGCGGTTTCTCCTCATCGAACTGCATGCCGGCAATAGTGTGCTCAACCGCTATTTCAGCACCATCCGCCCTGGACCTGAAATCCTTTGCCGTCCCGAAAAGGCGCTCTGCATTTTCTGTGGCCCTTGAGGAATAGTCAAGAGGAATTTCTGTTTCCTGAAAAGTGATCCTGACGTCTTTCTTGCCTGCGTCAAACGAAACAACTGATGCGTTTCCGTTGAGGAGAGGCATCCCCTTTTCAAGCTCCCTTTCCTTAGAACGTACCTCTTCAATGATCTTCTGGAATACCTTCAGCCTTGAAATCACCAGTGTGCCGAGATTCTGGAACTCTTCTGACTTCTTCCTGTATTCCTCAATTGTTTTCCTATGTGATTCGAGCCTCCTCTGAAGCGGAGAAAGCTCTGCTTCTCCCTCAGGATACTTCTCAAAGTAGAAG
>JBJKSW010000022.1:0-23668 GCA_046703525.1 Thermoplasmataceae archaeon | reverse complement strand
GGTAGTCATACCTGTTCTCATCCATCTTTATGGCTTCAGTGAAGCTCTTGAGTGCCTCATTGTACTCATTGAACTTCATCATTGTGAGCGCCTTGTAGTAGTGGTATCTGGAGTCGGGTTTGATCCTTATGGAGTCATTGAGGTCCCTGAGAGCCTCCTTGAATTTGCCCAGTTCGAAGTAGCAGTATCCGCGGCTGAACTTTGAAGTGGCGTCACCAGGGTCCTTCGAAATTACAAAGTCCAGGTCGGTCAGCGCTTCGCTGAATTTCTTGAGTTCGACAAGCGTGCGCGCCCTTTCGCTTCTGTACTTCACAAATTCCGGTTTGATATTGCAGGCTTTGTCTATGCTCTTCAGAGCTTCATCATAGTTTCCGGATTTGACGAGCAGATTGTATCTGTTGAACTGAAGTTCTGGGTCATTCGGGTTTCCGGCAATTGCATCGTCGTAGCTTTTCAGCGCCTCTGCTGATTTTCCCATCTTTATCATGAGGTCTGCCTTCACGGCCTGAAAAGAGGAATTGTCTCCGTCAATTGAAAGCGCCCTGTCTATATTGCTGAGCGATTCGTCAAGCTTTCCCTGGGAGAGGAGAATCCTTGCCATGCTTCCATACAACTCAGCGTTGTCAGGCGCCATCTTTATTGCAGTGTTAAGTTCCTGAACGGCCTCGCTGCTTCTGTCGAGTTTCTGGAGTATCCTGAATTTCAGGTAGTGGTATTCCGCCGAAGCCGGTTCTAGCGTTATGGCCTGAGTTATGTCCTCGAGTGCCTTTCCAGGATCTCCGAGGTCCAGCAGCACTTCCGCCCTGGAATAATATATCCTGTCATTCTTGGAATCCCCGGAAAGCAGGATCTCGTATTCCCTTGCCGCCTCTGTCTTCTTTCCCATGGATATGAGGACATTTGCGTAAAGCAGGTGATATTCCATGTCATTCTGCTTCAGTTTTACCGCCGCCGCAATCTCCTTTTCGGCCTCAGCATATTTCTTCTCCCTGGCGAAAATTCTGGCGAGGCTGTAATGGGCAGGTGCCGCATTCTGGTTCAATTTAGCCGCCTCTGAATAGGCAAGCTGTGCATTCGGTATATCGCCCACAGCCTCCAGCAGGACACCTCTTTCAAGGTGGAATTCCCACCTGTTTGAATTGATCTTTATTGATTCGTCATATTCTTTCAGCGCCTCTTCGTTCCTGTTGAGCGATGCGAGTATCCTTCCGCGGTCATAATGGAAAGAAGCCTCCTCCGGTGCCTGTTTTACTGCTTCGTTGAATTCCCATAGCGCCTCCTCGGATTTTCCAAGTTTCAGAAGCGTGTTTCCGTAATCTGCGTGAAATCCTGCATCGGCCGGGTCGAGCCTTATGGCCTCACGGAATTCCTGAAGTGCTTCCTCCACACGTCCGCTGTTGAAGAGAGTATTGGCTTTGTTTTCATGATAAGGTGCCGCTCTCGGGTCCAGTTCTATGGCGTCCCTGTAGTCTATCAATGCTTCATTATATTTCCCGAGTTCACTGTATATATTTCCCCTGTCGTTGTAATAATCAGGGTCCCTCGGGTCGAGTTTTATTGCTTCATTGAGTTCCTTCAGGGCTTCCTGAACGCGGCCAAGGTCGTGCAGCACAATGGCCTTGTTGTAGTGGTAGGCGCCTTCTCCGGGGTTCATCTTCATAGCTTTGTTGAAGTCGGTAATTGCATCATCATACTGTTTGAGGCTGTAAAAAGCAAGCCCTCTGTTGTAATAATAGGTCGCCTCATCAGAATTGAGTTCTATGGCACGATTATATGATCGAACTGCATCAGCATAGCGGCCCAGGTTAAAGAGAGCTACCGCCTTGTTATTGTGGCCGGACGGATTTTTTGGAGCCTTTTCTATCTCTCTGTTGTATTTTTCAAGATATTTCTCCGGGTCGTTGTCTTCGGCCGTGTTTCGAACATTGCTTATGTGCTTTTCTGCATTTTTTCCTTCTATCTGTTCCTCATTATCCACTGCCATAACTTGACATCCTGGTGTTTTAACACCGGCTTTTAGGATCTGGATTCACCTGTTACAGTAAACCTCTTTAAAAAACCTAAGTAATATTTTAATCTTATTTATTTTGGTTTTTCAGCATGATAGTGACGAAATGCCAGTTTTGTCTGCTGGCGGGACTGTGAGCGTGTTTCACGTGTTTATTTCAGGACGTTTTATACATCATTATAAAATTATTAGTACCACATAATTTATTTTCAAGCCACATTTTATTGCGAAGCGGAAGCCTGAGAATTGAGTTCAGCTCTTTTTCATTTTCATGGTTTCGAATGGAAATTCTGTCTCAACTGAGTCTGAACCTGAAACTTCAAGCCGGCCATTGCCTGCGGCCGCTGCCCTGATGGTACGTCCGTGAAGGACAACCCTGATTTTCCTGAAATCAAATTCAAGACTTCCTGACCGCCGCCATTCAAGCGATATTCCGTCCCCTTCTTCCGTGACCCTGAAATTCTCTGTGGATGCTTTTCCGTCTATCAGGCTGTCGTCCCTGTGCATCTCATATGCAAATTCCCCTTCTTCTTTCCCGAAGTACAGGTGTATCTCCAGTATGCCCTCCCTGTTCAGCGGAACAATGGACTTGCCCCTGACCAGGACCGGTATCTCGTCCAGAGTCGCGCCGATTGAGGCAGTGTTGCCTCCGGTGTATGATACATCAGGGTTCCAGTAGGAATACCAGGGGCCATCCGGCAGCCTGATCCTCACTCCATCAGCGTTGGGTGAAGTGACCGGAGCCACAAGCATTGAGTCCCCGAGCAAGAATGCAGATTCCGTATCCGTGCCCTCGAGTTCAGGTTCAATCCAGAAAAGCGGCTTTATCATCGGCTCTCCCGTAACGTGAGTTCTGTAAGCCTCGCTGTATATGTACGGAAGCAGCATATACCTGTTCTTCAGGTATTTTCTTATTATGGACAGAAAGGGCTCCCCGAAATTCCATGGCTCCCTCATAGGATATCCTTTTGAAGAGTGTGTCCTGAAAAAAGGGAGGAAAGAAGACATCTGGAACCATCTCAGGAAGAGTTCGCTCGACGGGGACCCGGCAAAACCGCCTATGTCCGGGCCCGTGAAAGGTATTCCTGACAGAGAGAGTCCAAGGACGGTGGAAACAGTCGTTCTGAGCTGCTCCCATGTGCTTTCAGAATCACCAGTCCAGATCCATGAATATTTCTGCTGGCCAGACCAGCCGGACCTTGAAAGAATGAAAGGCCTCTCCTGCCCCTTCAGCGTGCTCAGAGATTCATACGCTGCCTGGGCCATGAAAAGTGCGTATGTGTTGTGAACTGAAACGTGTTTTCCAAGCTTGTGGACTGCGCACAGGGGAAGTGAGTTGTCACCCCACAGAACGAATGCGGCGGGCTCGTTCATGTCGTGCCAGAATCCTGAAATTCCGGCTTTCAGGAGCTTTTCATACTGCCCTCCCCACCATTTTCTCACTTCATCGCTGGAAAAGTCAGGAAAGGCCGCCGAGCCCGGCCACACCGGAGCATATATTGTATTTCCGTCCGGGGCACTGCAGTAGTAATCCTTGTCTAGGCCTTCCCTGAACACGCTGTATTCAGGGTCCCATTTCACGGCAGGGTCAATGATCGTAACAATCCTGATGCCATCCTTTCCAAGCTTCTCCGTCAATTCTCCAATCTTCGCGAACCTCTCTCTGTCAAAAGTGAAAACCCTGAACCCGTCCATGTAGTCGATGTCAAGATGTATTGCAGAAACTGGAAGGTCGTGTTTGCGGAAACCTTCTGCAATTGACTCCACCTCCCTGTCGTCCATGTAGCTCCACCTTGACTGGTGGAAGCCAAACGACCATTCCGGAGGCATGTGGGGAAAACCTGTGAGAAGCGCATAATTCCTGTACAGGCTCTTGATGTCCCCGAAAATAAGATAATATTTAGGAGGGCCGGTGAGAAAATCGCCTGTTATTGTATTCAACTGGCTGCTTCCCAGGTCAAAGTCTGCCTGTGAGGAATTCTCATAGAAACACATATACTGGAATTCCTTGGAAGTGGACAGGTAGAGCGGCATGCCAAGGTAAAGCGGGTCAGATCCGCTTCCATACTTTCCGTCTGCATCCCTGTTCCATAGCTTGAGCCTTCTGCCCCGCAGGTTGAGTGTGAATGCCTTCTCCCCAAACCCATAAATTCTGCTGCCTTCTGCCATTTCTACAGAGTGCTTGAATCCATCACTCATGAAAACGGGCGGGAAATCCCTTCGCATCACTTGCCCGCCTTGGGATATGAACTCAATGATTCCATTTCTCGATATCCTTATTTCACAGCTCCTGGCGGAAATGCGGAAGGAATTTGAGTCTTCAACAATTTCGAACAACTTTCCGGCCGGAGCCTGGAATGAAACGGAATGGTTGATGACAGGCCCTGACTGCCCCTCCCTTTTCCACTCAATTGAAACAACTGATTCATTCAGGAATTGAACAATGAGTTCTTCGTTGCTGAACCTGAAAGTGGCTCCCATCTCATTTTCAGAATACCCCATGTATGATCCAATTTCAGCGGCAGATCGTGAGTTTCTGCTGAAATAACGGGAATCGAGGGCATCCCGGTGAAGCGTATACTGTATTATGTCAAGTGTATTCTGTGATCCAAAGAGATCCAGCGCATTCCTCATCCTGTCCAGCGGATTGTCTACCATGATATGCGTTTCCAAGTAGTGTCACGCTTCTAAAAACATTTTCAGTGGCATAACGTGTCACGGATTGAATGGCCGTATTTTCATTGAAATGCATGAATCCGGAATACTGACTTCAGGCTACAATTTAGATGCGCGTATCAGTTAGATACCATTATATTTAATAGCTGGAAGTCTTTAGTTTCAGCAAGTGTTCGTTTATGCTGGAAAATGCCGACGAAATGATAGAATCTTTATTAGCTAAGAGTTATGTTAAAGGAGTAAGAAGGACAATTGACATTCCGGAAGTGACACTCTACTCAATCCTTGAGAATACTGCAAAGGAGAAAGGTAAGAATACAGCTTTCTCTTTTTTTGGCAACAAATTCTCCTATACGCAGCTTCTTGAACACGTCGATTCTGCGGCCTCCTTCCTGAAAGGCCTGGGAATAGAGAAAGGGTCAAGAATCAACCTGATGCTTCCGAATATACCGCAATTCGTCGTCATGTTTTTTGCTATCCAGAAGATAGGCTGCACAGTTGTTCAGACGAATCCGATGTACTCAACAGGTGAAGTCAGAAACGAACTGATTGATTCCGGCTCAAGAACTGTTGTGACAATGTCGGACTTTGCGGGCAAAATAACAATCCTGCACCCTGATTATATAGACAGGATAATTGTGGTGAAACCTTCCGACTTCCTCCCGCCGGTTCTGAAAAGACTCTACAAGCTCAGTGAAGGCAGGAAGCTGAGGCAGCTATCGAAGTCGGGTTCAGGCATAGTGATTTATGATTCCGCGGCAGGAAGGAAAAAAGTGGAACAGGAATTGATTGATCCGCAGGAACAGGCAGCTGTATTCCAGTACACGGGAGGAACCACAGGAATACCCAAAGCAGCAGTGCTCACACACATGAACCTGGTTTCAAACATATACCAGATAACGGAATGGCTCCCGGAGAAATACAGGAAGAGCCTGACTTACCTTTGTTCAATACCGTTCTTTCACGTTTATGGAATGATGACCGCAATGCTCCTTCCCGTGTTTCAGGGGTCTGAGATGATACTAATCGCCGACCCGAGGAATACTCTGCAGATACTGAAGACAATCAATTCAAGGAAGCCGGAGGTGTTTCCGGGAATTCCCGCCATCTACCACTCCGTAATAAATCACGCAAAGAGGTCAAAGTTCGACATTGCATCAATTGAACTCTGCATATCGGGAGCTGCTCCTTTGCCTCTCGACATCCAGGAGACATTCGAAAGGGAAACCGGGGCCACCATACTTGAGGGATACGGGCTGAGCGAGGCATCTCCCGTGACCAACATTAACCCGGCCGACGCTGAAGACCTGAGAAAGAGGAGAAAGACGGGTTCAATGGGCCTGCCGATTTCCAACACACTGGAGAGGATTGTGGACAGGGAAACAGGAACAAATGACGTTGCTCCCGGAGAGGTCGGAGAGCTCATAATTAAGGGCCCCCAGGTAATGAAAGGATACTGGAACAACAGGGCTGAAACAGAAAATGCACTTCGTGACGGGTGGCTCTTTACCGGCGACCTGGCCAGAATGGACGAGGACGGTTATTTCTACATAGTTGACAGGAAGAAGGACATGATAATAGCAAGCGGCTACAACATTTATCCTAGAGAGGTTGAGGAAGTCCTGTTCCGTCATCCGGACATAAGCGAAGCTGCTGTTGTTGGTGAAAAGCACGAGCACAGGGGGGAGACAGTAAAGGCGTTCATAGTACCTGTAAAAGGCAAGACTCTCACAGAAAAGGATGTGAAAGACTACTGCAGCCTTCATCTGGCAAAATACAAGATCCCCAGGATCATAGAGTTCCGGGAAGAACTTCCCAAGACACTTGTGGGAAAGGTCCTCAGAAGGGAACTCAGGTCGGAAAGTGAAAAAGGGAAGGAAGAGTGATCACTTTTCTTCCAGGAATTTCCTGTAGTTCCTGTCATCCATCTCTATGATGAACGCACCGGTGTACCCGCATTCAAGGCACCTGTAATTTCCGGTGACAAAGAACATACTTCCATCGATGTGGTCTGATTTGCAGGACGGGCATACTCTGTGCAATGAACACTGAATTTGGCCTGTTATATAACCATTTGCGCATGGTATGCGCAATCCATTTATCAGTTATTCATCGACAGTCATGTGCTAGTGCATAACTAGATTAGATAAATTCAGTTTGTTTGATCATGTTCAGGAACAGGAACGACGCCGGAATCAAGCTGAGCGCTTTGCTCTCAGAAATGAGGCTGAATGATCCGGTAGTTTATTCAATACCGAGGGGAGGCGTTGTGGTAGGCTACGAGGTGGCCGCTCACCTGAACGCACAGCTCGCAGTGATAGTGGTAAAAAAGATAGGCCACCCAAATGAACCTGAATATGCGATAGGGGCTATGGCAGAAGGGGAACCGGAGACAGTTGTAAAAGGAACAGTTTCAGGTGAATTTGCGCGTTTTGACGACATGGCGGAGAGAACAAGGAAAGACGTCAGGTCAAGCGTTGGAAAGTTCAGAAAGGGAAAAGCCGTTGCAGACTGCAGGGGCCGTACGGCAATAGTGGTAGATGATGGAGTTGCCACCGGGCTTACAGCAAGGGCTGCACTTGAGGCCGTCCGAAAGATGGAGCCTTCCGAGCTGATACTTGCCACTCCTGTCATAGATTCGGGTGTTGAGAAAGAACTGGAAAAATACTGTGACAGGATTGTCTGTGTGGAGAGGGTGTCCTACCTGGAAGCTGTTGGATCATATTACCTTGAATTCCAGCAGGTTGAAGATGAGACAGTAATGCTGTACCTTGACGCATACGAGAAGAGGAGCAGGCAGTCGGCAGGAGGCTGATTCTCCATCATCCCAGAGTGCGCCAAATTTCATATAATTGCTTCCTGTAAACCCTAATGTGAAAAAGTTTCGAATAATCGTTTCGCTGCTTCTGGCTGCAATTTTCACCTTATCCGGTTTATCTGCGTCCGGAGCTGCAGTTGCCAACACAGTGCAGCAGCACACATTCTCTTCCACGGGGCTGGAAATTTCTTCCGGAAACACTGCCACGCCGGTGAAGCATGTAGTTAACATCTTCCTTGAAAACCACAGTTTCGACAACCTCTTCGGAATCTATCCGGCCACCAGGGCCAACGGGAACCTGACAGTCAGCGGGAATCTTACGGTACCATTGAATCTGCTGGGTCACAGCTCTGTTATGAAACGCCTCTCTGAGGTCAGGCCGGGGCAGTTCAATACACAAAACCCGGTTGAGGGCTGGGTTGCCTACCACCAGGACTGGAACCATGGAAAAATGAACGGTTTTGCAAACGGAAGCGGCAGCCAGGCACTGACATACTTCTCTGCCTCCCAGATGGCGCCAGAGTGGGCTCTTGCACAGCAGTACGGCCTTGCTGACAATTATTATGCGCCACAGATAAGCGAGAGTTCTCCGAACCACATGTATTACCTTGCCGGGTATTCACCAGTGTTCAACGATTACGGACCTCCTCCTTACATTCCTTTTTCGCAGTCCATCATGGGAGAACTGACTTCTTACAACATAAGCTGGGCATTCTACGTCGAGCAGCCTTCAAAAACATTCATGGACTGGCACTTCTTTTCCGGAATCAATGCGTACAAAAGCAATCTCAGGGGATGGAATGATTTTGCTTCAGCGGTCCAGAACAATTCTCTCCCCTCGGTCTCCTGGCTTTTCTCGCAGGGAAAGGGCAACTACTCCCAGGGGGAACCGTCAAACATACTTACAGGTGAACTCTGGCTGCTCCATGTTGTTGATCTCATTGAGAACAGCCCGCTCTGGAATTCCACTGCCATATTCATTACCTATGACGAGTTCGGAGGTTTCTACGACCAGGTTTCCCCGCCTGTTTTCCACGGTGTGCAGTTAGGATTCAGAATCCCCCTGATAGTTGTATCACCCTACGCAAAGGAAGATTACATCTCCAGCACTCTTCTGACTCACACTTCGATTCTTGCTTTCATAGACTACAACTGGAAGATGAAGGCCCTGAACACACTTGTATCTGAGTCCAACATCCCGCTGGATTTCTTCGATTTCAGCACTCCGTACAACGGTTCAACTGTGGTAAGGTCATCAGTTTCATTTGCATCGCAGTACGGTTTTCAGGTTCCGGGCTCAATGTTCTTCAAAATAAACAGCACATTGATGAAAGTGAATTACTCATCCATGTTTCCACTCACTCCTCAGATACCGTTCAACCAGTTGCCATACGGCAGGACCGGGTCCTCTGGCATCAACCTTTCTGCCATGGGTTCTGGCGTCTTCGTCAAGAAGGACACACCCTATGTTCCATTCTATGAATCAAGCTATTTCCTGATCTCCCTTCTGCTTGTCCAGGTTACACTTGCTGCGATTGTATACAGCAGATTTAGGAGAAGAAATAATGTGTGAGGAGCGAATGTTAATACTGGGCAGGTGTAATCTGAGATGAAATGGAGAACAAATATCCTCGGGCTTCTGATTACAGCACTCTTCGGCACTTCTCTTGTTATAACAGTGGGCTACGTCTCGGAATATATAGACATAATCGGGTATAACACGCAGCTTCTGCCCCTTTTTTCAGGCATAATAGTAGGCGTCTTTCTCTTCCTTTTCCTCGGGTCCCTGATAAGCCTGAAGCTGAACTACGGTGTAGTTTACGGCATCATAATCTCCATAATCTTCTATCTCGTTGTTTTTGAAACGCTTGCCTTATCCGACTATGTAATCTCGGACGGTTCACTTATTCTGCTTTCTGTTCTCATAAGCGGCGGATTCATGCCGGTTTCGACCTTCATAACGGACAATCTGTTTCCGCAGGAAGGGCTCCGCTTCAGGTCGATATTTGCGGCATTCTCGGCTGTTATATCCATCCTTGCAATAGCTGGCGTCGCCGTTGTCTATGAGCTCTCCGGCCAGGATGCAATTACCGCTGAGCTGACGCTTGTCGGCATACTTTCAATTGTTGTTCTCCTCTTACTCCTGAGCCAGACCGGGAGAAGAGCGGCTGCCGGGCTGAAATGATCCGCATCCCTCCAGAGCTTCTGTTCAGCAGGCTATGCAAGATTTCCATACTGGAGATTGTACAGTTCTGAGAAGACTCCGTCCCTGTTCACCAGTTCCTGGAAGTTGCCCGTATCAACTATCTTTCCCTGGTCAACAACAATGATGCTGTCTGCCAGTGAAACCATTGAAAAGCGGTGCGTAATGAGAATGAGTGTCTTGTCCTTGAGATACCTCTGAAGCGCCTCTATTATGATTTTCTCCGAGTAAGGGTCTATCTGCGATGTAGGCTCGTCAAGCACTATAATAGGAGATTCCCGTATGAATGCGCGCATTACGGATATTGCCTGCCTCTGCCCCTCAGACAGGTTCCTTCCCATTTCTCCGACCTCTGTCCTGATGCCGTCGGCGAGCGACTCAAATATCTCCTTCAGGCCATAGTCATCAGAAAGGTGTTCTATTTCCTCCTCGCTTACGTTTGGCTTGGAGAACATTATGTTCTCTATGACTGATCCCTTGAAGAGGAAAGGATCCTGAAGAACAGGTGAAACAAGCCCTCTCCAGCTCCTGACATCAATCTCGGACAGTTCTTTTCCGTCAAGTGTTATGGCGCCCTCTTTTGGGGAATAGAATTTCAGTATGAGGTTTGAAAGTGTTGTCTTTCCTGCACCCGTGTGCCCGACAATGGCCACCCTGTCTCCCCTCTTTATGGTGAGGTTAACGTCTTTCAGGGCGTAGTTGTCCCCGTATGAAAAGCTGACATTGTCGAAGTCCAGGCTCTCCCAGTTTCCGATCTCTGGTGTTTCAACGGTCGGCCCCTTTTCAACATCGCTGTCAATTATTCCGTATATCCTGACGAGGCCTACTGCCGCTGACTGGTATGTGTTGTATAGCTGTGAGAGCTGCAGAACCGGGTCAAAGAATTCCTGCACATAAACAATGAAAGACAGCAGAAGTCCAACGGATACAGCGCCTGCAAGCAGCTGCATTCCTCCCGCCACTATGACAATTGCAATGCCGACTGATTCCATAACAGTTATGCTTGCACCGTAGGCAGACGAGATCAGAGACGCTTTCATGTTTGCGGAAAAGTTGTTCCTGTTGAGGTCATCGAACTTCTTGTATGTCCTGTTTTCAACGTTGAATGACTTTATTGCACGAATTGCATTGATGTTCTCAGCCAGGTTTCCGGTTATTGCCGCAATCGTGCGCCTTGTCCTGAGGTAGTTTCGCCTCACCTTCCCCTGTATCATGAAGGTGAAAGCCATCATGACAGGAACGATTATGAGTGCGTAGAGTGTGAGGCTGAAATCATAGTATACCATGATGCAAATAGAGAGTATAACAGTGGCTATCCCGGCAACAACCTGGGGTAGCTGGAATGTCAGAAAATCACTGAGGCTTTCAGCATCGTTTGAAATTCTGCTGATCAGATATCCAGTTTTCACTTTGCCGTAAAAATCAATGGGGACTTTCTGCAGTGTCTTGAATGAACGGTCCCTCAGGCTTTTGATCGATGCCTGTGCCAGCTTTGTGGAGCTTATTGTGCGCACCCTGTTTGAAAAGAACCTGAGAAGGTAGAGGAGAATGAAGGATAGTGAAAAGACAACAAGTGCGCTGACACTTCCGTCCCTTATGCCATTGAATGCGTCGCCAAGAGCAAGTGGATACAGTGCACCAGCGATTGCAGTCACTGATACCGCTATGATCAGGACTGCTGAATCCCTTTTCATCGAGAATATGTCTCTCAGAAGCCTCCGGAAGACTCTTTCTCCCTTTGCCGCTTTCATGACCTCTTCTTCTACGTCTTCATAAGTCGGCGGCACCCTCTAGACCTCCTGATTTTTCATACTGGATCTCTTCCTCGCCATCCACTATTTCTTCGCGTTTCTCCTCTGACGGGACGATCTTTCCGTTCATTACTCTGATTACCTTGTCGCAGAACTTGAGGGCAGAAGATCTGTGTGTCACAAGAATCACAGATGTATCCTTCATTTCCTTCTTAATTGCCCTGAGCATCTCCAGCTCAGTTTTAGGGTCTACGCTTGCCGTTGCATCATCGAGTATGAGAATGTCAGGCCTGCCGTAAAGGGCACGGGCTACGCCAACCCTCTGCTTCTGGCCGCCCGAAAGTGTAATCCCTCTCTCGCCAACTACGGAGTTGTAAGAGTCTGGAAGTGTTTCTATGAAATCTGAAATCTGTGCTGTATCGGCTGCCCACTTGACAAGTTCAGGGTTGACTTCCCCGTTCCCGAATGCTATGTTCTCCTGCAGCGTTCCGGAGAGAATGTTGATCTCCTGGGGGACCAGTGAGACTCTCCTCCTCAGCTCTGTAAGCGGAATTGTCCTTATGTCTGTGCCGTTGATCTCAACAGTCCCTGTGTCAGGATCATAAAATCTTGGTATCAGGTTGACAAGTGAACTCTTCCCGGCAGCAGTCTTGCCTGCTATCCCAAGAACCTGGCCCTTTCTGACCTCGATGTTCACGTGCTCAAGTATCTTCTTCTTTCCACGTGTGAAGGAGACGTCCCTGAACTTGAGTTCTGAACCCTGTGGAGCCCTGTCTCCGCTGTAAAGGTCTTCCTCAGATTTGCTCTCCAGTATGACAGAAATCCTGTCAATGCTTGCCCTTGCGTTCTCCGAGAAAACGATGAGCCTCCCAAGAAAGCTCACGGGAAAGCTCATCATTGTGAAAATGTTGATGACAGAAACGAGTGGTCCCACGTCTGCCTTTGCAATCAGTGTGTCATATCCTCCGAATAGAAGAATTGCGGTTGCCGCTGCACTGACAACAAATGGCATTATGTTGTTGTAGAAACCCCTGAGCCTTGCCACCTTCATGTATTCGTCATAATATCCGTAGGTTGTGTCAGTGAATTTCTGAATTTCCTGGTCTTCCGCGGAAAAACCTCTTACAACTCTCTGCCCAACTATGTTTTCCTGCAACTCTTCATTCATCCTGCCGTAGTTTTTCCTTATGTTTCTCCAGTGGACCCTCTGCTTTCTCTGAAAGACAATTCCTATGTAGATCAGCAATGGTACGGCCAGCAGAAAAGTGAGGGCGTATTCAGGATTTATCCCATAAAGGAAGTAAAGGGACACCCCAATGAGAAGCATTGTCGGTATGAGCTGCGACATGGTTGCAAGTATGAAGTTCTGGCTTGCCTGTATATCAAGTGTGGAACGGGATAATAGGTCTCCGGACGTCTGGCTTTCGTAAAAACCAAAATTCTTCTTCAGTATGTGTGAAACCACATCGCCGCGAAGGTTGTAAGAATAGGTCTGGGCCAGGAATTGGGCTGAATAGTTCACGCCGAACCTGGAGATACCGGAAGCGATGGATACATATACAATAAGGAGTGCAAAGGAAATCAGTGATGCTAGATCGGTGTTCTCAACTGCCGTTACTGAATCACCGATATATATTGGAACCAGCAGCCGTGTTACAGTAGTTATGACCGCCGCTGCCATCAGGCCGACAAATACCCATTTTCTCCTTGCTATGTACCTGAAGCTGAACAAGAGCGGCTTCATAAATCCGAAAAGCTTTGATCCCAGTGACACTTCCTTTTCTTCTATGGTGAGTTCCCTCCAGTTAGATGAAATGAGATGATTCCCCTTTATTTGCTCATCTTAGATAACATTATGTGGTGTTTCTCAAGTCAGTTGCAGGAGCAAGGACACTGCAGGCCTGCCAAAATGAGAAAGATTATTATATAGCAGTAATTTTTGGCAAATCTTGGAAGACAGAATATTCACATGGAAGTCTTTCCTTGTACCGATAGTACCATCCGTGATTCTGGCATCTGTTATTCTTGTACATGAAAATACAGTTCTTGATTACATTCATGTTCTGAGCGGTGGCACCTGGACAGGAATTGACCTCTTCATGGGCCTTGTCGTGGGCAGGATACTGGGGAAAATGAGCAATGAGGCAAGAGTGGAATTCATCAAGCGCCTGGTTCCTGTAATGCTGTTCCTTATGCCGACACTGGCAGCCGTTACTATCACGGCCGGGATATATCTGGCAATTTCTTCCGGAATATTCGTTCTGACCTATGCTGCAATAATAGCGGCAGGCATAATTGTCATAGTTCTTCTGGTTCAGGGGCTTGGGATATTCCTTCCAAACGAGGTGCGGATATTCCTTGAACTCAGAAAGGTGAAGCCGGATTTTCCTAAGATTTCAAGGCTTGCAATGATAAACTTCAAGCTTTCCGGAATTCAGGCTGCGTTCCAGTTTGCAATAATATTTGTTATGGCAAATATAGCTATGGGCAATTATAACCTGTACCTTTGATCAAGTGAATCACATCTACCTGAAAACAGGCAGCTGGCGGATCTCTGTAAAACCTCTTTTCCGTAATTTAAATCCATAAATCTTTAAATATCCTCGTAACCTATTGGATGAGCTAAACCACACATCAAGGGCAATGCATGTGCAACCCTGGAGTAGGGACATAATTGTGTTCCAATACGCAGATGTAACGGTTTAAGGAAGGAATAACGTATGGCTACGCCTCATCATCCGAGAAGAGGATCTAAGGGATACTATCCTAGAGTAAGATCAAGAAGACTGAAGTCATCAATCAGGAAATGGCCTGAACACTCCGGCAAACCAAGAATACAGGGATTTGCAGGGTACAAGGTCGGAATGACCCACGTCGAAATGGTTGACTACAGAAAGTATAGTGTTACCGCGGGTCAGAACATAGTAAGTGCAGCAACAGTGATTGAAGTACCTCCGATTAAGGTTCTGGCAATCAGGTATTATGCAGACGACTACCAGGGAAAGAAGACTGTTGGAGAATCATGGGCAGAAGATATTCCCCGGGAACTCAATGAAGTTCTGCCAAAAAGGGGAGAACAGACAACTTTCCAGGCAGATGACCCTTCAATATCAGAAATAAGGTTGCTGGTTTGCACGGAACCAAAGGAAATCACAGGGGTTCCAAAGAAGTCACCGGATGTCTTTGAGGTAAAAGTTGGCGGTTCCACAATCAAGGAAATTGACGATTACTGTAAGGAAAATCTTGGTAAAACAGTCGCATTCTCTGAATTTTCATCCCCGGGCAAGTTTGTGGATGTCATAGGCGTGACAAAGGGAAAAGGTTTCCAGGGGCATGTGAAGAGGTTCGGTGTTAAACTGCTTACCCACAAGAACAGAAAACACAGGAGAATGATAGGAACACTCGGACCATGGCACCCGGACTGGGTCAGAAACACGGTCCCGCAGGCCGGTCAGATAGGAACACACCAGAGAACGGCCCACAATATCAGAATTCTCCAGCTTGGAACCAAGGATGCAATTTCAAACATCAATGTAAAGGGCGGTTTCCCCGGGTATGGCCTGGTAAGGAACGATTACGTCCTGCTTCACGGTTCCATCCCGGGACCATCCAAGAGGCTCGTTAAATTCAGGGATACTGTCAGGCAGACAGTTCCGGACGCTGAAACAATGACAGTAAGCTATGTATCGCTCGAATCAAAGCAGGGTGACTGAAATGAAATCTAACATTTATTCAAAAGAAGGAAGCGTTGTGGGAGAAATGGACCTCCCGCCCGTGTTCGAATCCTCCATCAGGGATGATCTTGTAAGGAGGGCACACAGAGCCATTTCGCTCTCTCTCAGGAAACCATGGGGTTCCTCCCCTGGTGCCGGACTGAGGCAGGTTGGCCATAACATGGGTCCAAACCACGGAATGGCCAGAATTCCAAGGGTTGAGGGAGGCTCAAGAGGTGTCAACCTGGCAAGCATGGTTGGAGGAAAGAGCGCACATTCACCCAGGACAGAACGAAGGCTTTACAGAAAAATAAACAGGAAGGAGAGGACAATGGCCAGGCGCTCAGCCATAGCATCAACGGCTGTCAGGGAAAAGGTTTCAATGAGGGGTCACAGGATTCCAGACGAAATAAAGCTGCCAATTATTGCTGACGACTCAGTCCTGACAATTGAAAAGGCGAAGGACGCGGTGCAGTTTCTCAAAGGAATTGGCATATACGATGATGTGCAGAGGGCAAAGGACGGCACCAAGATAAGAGCTGGAAGAGGCAAAATGAGGGGAAGGAAGTACAAACAGCCAAGAAGCATTCTTATGGTCTCTTCCGGAGATTCAAACCTCAATGCATTCAGGGGGCTTCCCGGTGTAGAGATCGCAACCATGGAAAGCCTGAGCATAAGGAAACTTGCTCCAGGCGGTGAAGCAGGAAGACTCGCCGTTTTCACTGTTTCTGCAATGAAAGAATTAGAGAAGGTGAAATCGCAATGACAGATTACATAATAGCTCCGGTTGCGACAGAAAAAACAACGCTGAACATGGAGAAGGAAAACACTCTCACTTTCATAGTGCACAGAAGAGCTACAAAGCCCCAGATCAAGAGAGAAGTTGAGAAGAAGTTCGACGTAAAAGTCGTGGGAATAAGGGTTATGATAACACCAGGCGGAAAGAAGGCAATATTGAAACTCTCAGCTGAATACTCGGCTGATGAAGTGTTTGGCAGGATAGGAGTATTCTGAGGTGGTAAGATGGGAAAGCATATAGTAGCACAGAGAAGAGGAAAAGGATCACTCACTTACAGATCACCAAGCCACAGGCACGTTTCGGCCATAAGGCTGAACGGAGATGGCGAATACAGGATAAAGGACATAATTCATGCACCGGGAAGAAATGCGCCGCTGATGCTCATGAAGGGTGATTCCGGAGTTGAGTCCTACCAGCTTGCATTTAACGGTGCAACCGTGGGAAAGACGTTGAAGACAGGAGATGTTATCGTACCTGAACAGGGTGCAACACTTCCCATTGGCAGAATACCGGACGGAGCACTTGTCCATAACATTGAGAGCATCCCCGGGGACGGGGGAAAGTTCTGCAGAACAGCAGGCTCTTCAGCACTTGTTGTGAGCCACGGAAACATGGTGACCCTGAAGCTCACATCAGGAAAGATGAAGCTGTTCCACCCCAAGTGCCGTGCAACAATAGGCAGTGTGGCAGGCTCAGGTGCAAGAGACATTCCCATACTGAAGGCAGGAAAGAATGTCAGATTCAAGCAGAGCAAGGCAAAGAGGTCTTTCAGTGTCAGGGGAGTTGCAATGAATGCAGTTAATCACCCGCATGGAGGAGGTAACCACCAGCATGTGGGAAGGCCGAGCACAGTCGGAAGAGGAACACCGCCGGGCAGGAAAGTTGGAAGGCTTTCGCCTAAGAGGAGGAAGAAGTAATGCCAGTAAAGAAACAGGCTTCAGTTAAGTCAATAAAGAGGAGAGCACGAAAGTCCCAGAAAATTACAATGGGACGAGCAAGGGAGTTCAGCTACAGAGGCTATTCGCTGGAAGAATTGCAGCAGATGGACATGCAGGAGATAATAGGACTGCTCCCGTCCAGGGCCAGGAGGTCACTCACCAGGGAGATGAACCACGAGCAGAGGGTGCTTCATGACAAGCTTATCAGTTCCACAGGATCTCTCAAGACTCATGTGAGGGACATCGTGATCATACCGCAGTATGTTGGCAAGGTTGTTGAGCTCTACAACGGGCATTCATACGTCAAGTTCGACATAAAAGCCGAGATGATTGGTCATTTCCTGGGAGAATTCTCACAGACAAGAAAGGATGTAAAGCATTCCGGGCCAGGAGTTGGAGCAACCAGGTCGTCTAAATTCATGCCACTGAAGTGATGCAAAATGAAAGGATACACAGTTAAGGAATTTCCAGAAAAATCTGCAAGAGCGAGAGGAATTGACCTGAATATTTCAATGAAGGATGCGGTAAATATAGCGCACCACCTCAGGGGAAAGTCACTCGCCGCTGCAAGAGACGCTGTTGAAAAAGGGATCAGCAAGGAAAAGGCCATACCGTATTTCAGGTATCTGGATTCAGTATCACACCGCAAGGGTACAGGCCCCGGAAGATACCCTGTCAGGGCACTCAAAGCATTCAGCCAGGTCCTGGACAACGCAGAGGCAAATGCAGAATTCAAGAACCTTGACACAGAAAACCTCGTGGTAAAGCACATTGCTGCGACCAAGGGAAGGATGGTCAAGAAATACCTCCCGAAAGCCCATGGGCGTGCCGCACCCTGGTTCAAGGACCTTATAAACGTGGAGGTTGTGCTTGAGGAGGAATCACAATGAGAGAAAGAAAATTCATAACAGAGTCGGTAAAAAAGCTCCTCGTTTCTGAGTACATAAGGAAGGAGACAGAGAGTGCAGGATTTGGCAACATGGAAATGAAGAGGACGCCATTCGGCACAAACATAACGCTTCATGTAAACAAGCCCGGACTTGTCATAGGAAGGAGAGGAAGCAAGATTCAGGAAATAACCGAAAACCTGGAGAAGAAATACGGTGTTGAGTCACCACAGATAGAGGTCAAGGAAGCAGACAATCCGGATCTCAACCCGCAGGTTGTGTCCAAGAAGATAGCATTGTCGCTGGAAAAAGGCTGGTCTTACAGAAAGGCAGGCAACACCTCGCTCAGGCGGGCGGTGGACAGCGATGTAAAGGGAATGATGATAAGGATTAGCGGGAAACTGACAGGCGAAAGGTCAAGGACACAGAAGTTCTTCCACGGATCGGTAAAATATTCTGGTGAACCCGGAAGGGCCGCAATGCTCAATGGATTTTCAATCGCCAAGATGAAGCAGGGCGTAATTGGCGTGACTGTAAAGATTCTCGATCCAGAGTACAGGCTTCCGGACGTGATTGATTTCATCGAAGGAGGCACTGTTCCCCGCGTACACGTGGAGGAAAACATACCTGTAGAGAAAGAAGTACCAGAAATCAAGCAGGCAGAACCTGAAGTGAAGGAAGAATCAGTGAAGAAGCCGAAGAAGACAGAGAAGAAACCGGAAACTGTGACGGAAAAAGAACCAGAACAGAAAGAGAAGCCGGCGGAAGAAAAAGAGCCGGAAACGAAGAAGGTAGTCCAGAAGAAGGAAAAGAAAACTGAGGCTTCACCCAAAGAACCGAAAGAAAAGAAACAGGATTCAGGAAAGAAATCAAAGGCACAGGAGAAAGAGCCTGAGGCCAAGAGCGAACCAAAGAAGAAGAGGTCCACAAAGCAGAAAGAGGGACCTCAGAAAGAACTGAAAGAAGAGAAAGCCGAGAACAAATCGGAGGAATCAAATGGAGCTAACGGCGAAGAGAATAAGGGAAATGAGTAAGGAAGAGAGGACGGAAGCACTTAATTCCCTCAAGGAAACACTGCTGAAGGAGAGGTCTTCAGTGGCAATGGGGGGAGCTCCCAAGAGCCCGGGAACAATCAAATCCGTACGAAGGCAGATTGCAAGAATACTGACCGTTGAGGGCTCGGAGGAAAACAAGTAATGAAAGACAAGAACTTCACAGGCATACCCAAGGAATTACAGCCCTGGGAAGGATTCACCAGAGACAGCCAGGTTGTCAGGATAACCGTTGACAAAAGAAGATACGGAAAAAACGTGACAATCATTGACGGAATAGATCCAAAGACTGAAGACATATACGAAATAGCAAAGATGCTGAAGAAAAAAGTTGCATCTGGCGGAACGGTCAAGGATGGAAAGACTGTTGAATTACAGGGAGACCACAGGGACAGGGCCAAGAAGTATCTTGAAGACATGGGTTTCAAGGTTGAAATAGTATGATGGTGAGCGATCTCTACTTCTCGGACATAGTCGGCAGGAATGCGTCAGTAATAAGGAGCAGCAACAGCAGCAATGTTGGCATTTCGGGCGAAGTATGCGACGAGACGATGAACACTCTGCACTTGCTCAGCGGTTCAAGAAGAATAGTCATTCCCAAAAGCGGAAGCGTTTTTCTTGTCCGGTATGAAGGCAGTGAAGTGGAGATCATGGGTGAATCCATCATGTTCAGACCAGAAGACAGGATCAAATATCGTTCAAGAATTGAAAAGAATCTGAAGAGGAGAAAATAGAATGAAAGCAAGTATAGGACTCAACGTTCCGGCACCGGAAAACCAGTGCGATGATCCAAAATGCCCGTTTCACGGATCAATATCAGTGAGGGGGCAGATACTGGAGGGCACTGTCAAGTCAGCTTCGATGAAACAGACTGCAGTCGTGGTGAGGCCGCTGAAAAAGTATCTGAAAAAGTATCAGCGGTACCTTACAAGGTTTTCCAGTTATCATGCCCATGTACCGGGCTGCATCAGTGTGAAGCAGGGTGACACAGTGAGAATTGCCGAGTGCAGGAAGCTCGCCAAGACAGTATCGTATGTCATAGTCGAGAAGGTGGTAAAGTGAAAGGCATCGCCGGAAGGCAGCAGAGAGGGCTTCCGCTTGGAGCGCTGATTCCCTGTGCAGACAACTCCGGAGCCAAGACAATTTCGTTGATAAACGTTAAGGCCTGGCACGGTGTGGCCAGAAGGATACCCGCTGCGGGAGTGGGCGACATGTTCATAGCCAGTGTCAAAACTGGTTCCCCCGAGATGAGGAGCAAGGTGGTCTACGCAGTCGTGATCAGGCAGAGAAGGCCTTTCAGGAGATCCGACGGCGGGATGGTGCAGTTTGAAGATAATGCAGCCGTTCTTGTGACACCCGAAGGGGAAGTGAGAGGGTCGGAGATAAAAGGCCCGGTTGCAAGAGAGGCGGCAGAAAGATGGCCGAGGATTGCTTCAGTTGCTTCCATGATTGTGTGAGTGATATCAATGGTCGAGAATAAGGTTAGAATAAGTTTGAGCCACGATCTCAGGAAGAAATACCACATCAGGTCTTTTCCTGTAGCCAAGGGCGACATAGTGACTGTCAGGACCGGAGGCAGAAAGGAAGAGGGAGGCAAAGTAATAGGCGTGAACCATTCCCATTCTCTGGTTTCAATCGAGGGGCTTTCAGCAGTGAAGGCGGACGGAAAACAGACAGAATTCTGGATACGCCCGGACAAGCTGCTTATCACAAGAATTGACCTGTCACGAAAGGACAGGATAGAGGAGCTCAAGAGGCTCGGGGCAATCAAGAAGGTTGCCATCGACAGGGACATAGAGGAAGAGAGGCAGAAACAGGAAGAGGAAGAAAGGGCTCAGAAGGAAGCCGAGGAGAAAGAGGCTGAGAAAGAGCTTCCTGAAGAGACAGCAGAGGCTGAACTGCCAGAACCTTCTGAAGAAGAGCCGCAGGAGAAGGCAGAAGAAGCAACAGAACCGGAAGAAGAGGAAAATGATGAAGGCGAAGTTGAGGAAAGCGACGCCGATGCAGAGCAAGCAGATGAAGATGCAGGCGAAGATTTGAACGAAGAAGAGGAGAAAGAAGATGATAAGCAAGACTAAGCGGCTGATGCTTCCCAGGGTTGTCAAGGTTCCAAGAAAGGAATTTTTCTGGGGGCCAAGCTCGAGGGCAGGCAAGCACCCAAGAAACAGTTCGGTGCCTTTGCTGACTGTATTGAGAGACTACATACACCTTGGTGACAAGGAGAGGGAGATCACCAGAATACTGACATCCGGCCAGATATACGTTGACGGCAGGAAGGTAAAGGACAGAAGGTACGCAGTCGGTTTCATGGACCTTATTACGATTCCGGGGCAGGAAGCCAGCTTCAGGATAATCTTCAATTCCAGAGGCAATCTGGCAGTCGGAAAGGAGAAACCGGAAATGGCTGACATGAAACTGCTGAAAGTCAGGGGAAAGAGAACAATAGAGGGCGGCAAATTGCAGCTCGGTTTTCATGACGGAACGAATGTCATAACGGACAACAGTGCAATAAAACCGGGAGATGTTGTAAAATTCTCCCTTTCAGACAGAAAAATAGTTTCCGTGTATCCCATGGCCAAGGGGTCAAGAGTCTACCTTACCGGTGGTTCACACATAGGTGCGGTGGCAACAATAAAGGAGATAGAGGTCAAGAACTCATCCAGAGCCAACCTTGTCATGCTTGAAGAAGGGTATGGCACGCTGGCTGATTACTCATTCGTCATAAGCGGTAACGGAGAATCATACGAAATTCCGGAGGTTATGGCACCATGACTGAAATGTCTGAACTTGCAATAGAGAAAGTTGTGCTCAACATAGGTGTCGGGCAGGCTGGCGACAGGCTTTCAAGGGCATCAAGAGTTCTTGAGATGATCACGTCCCATAAGCCTGCGACTACAATGTCCAGCAAGACGATCAGGGATTTCAACCTGAGGAAAGGCCTTACCATCGGAGTCAAGGTCACACTCAGAAAGAAAGAGGCTGAAGATTTCCTGGAACGTGCTTTCTTTGCCAAAGATTACAGAATTCCCAATTACTCATTCGACAGGCAGGGAAATGCATACTTCGGAATCCCGGACTATACGGATTTCAAGGGAATGAAATATGACCCGGACATCGGCATATTCGGAATGGACGTTGCAATTGTGTTCAAGAGAAGAGGCGGGTACAGGCTGCGCAGAAGAAAGATAGCAGCGAAGAAGATCCCGCAGAAGATAAGAGTGACCAAGGAAGAGTCAATGAAGTTCCTGAAGGAACGGTTTAATGTGAAGATGGTGTGAAAATGGCACAGGTAAAACTAAGCCCGAAGAAAAATTTCGGCAGGAAAGACGGATGCCAGAGATGTGGCAGAAAGAGGGGTCTGGTCAGAAAATACGGTATCAGGCTTTGCAGACAGTGCTTCAGGGAGACGGCACCCCTTCTCGGGTTCAGGAAGTACAGCTGAGGTGAAACAATGAGACATGATCCTTTAAACGATATAATAAACGACATCAAGAATGCCTCAAGGATTGGAATGAGGGAGATCGACATAGAGCCTGCCGCCAGACTCATAGGCAGAGTCCTGAAAGTGATGCAGGACTATAACTACATAACAAGCTTCGAGGTCATAGACGACAACAGGGGCGGCAAGTTCCACGTAGTGCTCAGCGATACGATAAACAACTGTGGAATAGTCAAGCCCAGGATGGCAGTAAAGCGCTCCGACATGGACCAGTTTGAATCAAGGTTCCTTCCAGCACAGGATTTCGGAATCCTGATTCTGACTACAACAAACGGAGTGATGAGCCACATTGAGGCGAGAAAGCAGGGAATTGGAGGAAAACTCCTTGCCTACGTGTACTGAGGTGAAATCATGGTCAAATGGGTAGAAAGAGAAGTAGTGGAGATTCCTGAAAACGTTACAGTAAAAGCCGAGGGCATGGACCTTCATTTCACGGGACCGAAGGGTAACGTGACAAGAAGTTATGTCAACAACTATGTCAGGATGGAGATAGACGGCAAAAAAGTAAAGCTCCTGACAAGCAAGGACAACAAGAAAACATTCGGAATACTCGGAACCTGGACTTCCGGGGTCAGAAAAGCTGTGACAGGGGTCACAGAAGGATACACATACGAGATGAAGATAGATTACACTCATTTTCCGATGAGGGTTTCAGTCAGGGGCAACCAGGTAGTCATAGAGAATTTCCTGGGGGAAAGGTCTCCAAGGCTCGCCAACATCATTGGGGAATCCAAGGTGAGTGTAAAAGGCGACAGGGTGATAATCGAGGGCGTTGACAAGCAGGATGTTGGAGAAACATCCGCCAACATAGAACGCGCTACTAAGATCAAGGGCTTTGACCTCAGAGTGTTCCAGGATGGCGTCTATCTTGTGGGAGGTGCCTGATTTGTCTGACCCGGAACCGGCACTCAGCAAGGAAGAAAAGCGCCTTCTCAAGATCAAGAATGAAATGAGCAGAAAGAGGGTCGAGTTCAGGAGGCAGGAATGGTTCAGGTACGGAAAGTTCGGAGAGGAGTGGAGGAAGCCAAGAGGCAAGAAATCAAAACTCCGGGAACACCTGGGAAGAAGGCCTCCAGTGGTCGACGCCGGATACAGGGGGCCAAAGAAAGTGAGAGGACTTCATCCGTCCGGATTCAGGGAAGTTCTGGTGCATAACGTTCCGGAACTCGAGAAGATTGACCCGTCAAGGGAAGCTGCCAGAATATCCGCAACCGTAGGCGCAAGAAAGAGGGAGATCATAGAGGAAAAAGCAACAGAACTGAACGTCAAGGTGCTCAACAGGGCGGTGATAGATTGAGAGTCTCAACAGTCAAGAGGATAGCTT
>JBJKSW010000021.1:0-23058 GCA_046703525.1 Thermoplasmataceae archaeon | reverse complement strand
GACATCAATGTATCAGCCGATACTCACAGATCATGGATACATTCAGGCACAGAACCTCACCCTGAATGATAAGCTATACAATGCATACACGGGGAAATACATCAAGATATGGAACATAACAGAACATACTGGAAATTATACAATGTATGATTTCAACATACCACCTGATTATGATTTCATTGCATGGAATTACGTAGTATATGACATGACGATTGTGCCATGACATTCCGGCGTGACCATCCCTGTTCTGAACGATAATAAATAGATTTTGAACTCGATTTGCTACTGCAAAACGGAAATTCAAATCCCGACCGGTCCATTTTTTCCGGCTCTTAAGATTTCCTGAAGACCTCCCTCTGAATGTCAGAAAGGTCCATCAGGATAGTGTCTTCACCCATCTCCTTACATTCTACTCTAAAGCCACTTTTGGAAAAGACTGCATAATTGTATCTACAGCCAGGGAACTGTTTTCGAAGAGTTTCAGACTTTGACTTCAATTTTTCAACTGCGCTGGCAGATAATGGGCTGTTAGTCCACTTGCACTCAGCGAAAAGAAATTCTCTTCGCGTTTCGGAGTACGCGACAATATCAATCTCCTCTATGTCCCTCCCTTTCTTTCCAGTTCCATTCCTGCCCCACCATCTGGAAACAGTGCCGAATGATCTGCCTAATATTCCTTCCACTATGAGTTCCTTCATGAGTTTCTCAAACTGCTCACCTGCAAAAGAGGGGAAATCGCCAATTATACTATCAAGAACTTCCTCAGTATGGGAACTTTCAATTTCACTCTTGTGGGGCAATACGTACCTGAACCAGAACTTGAGGTACTGGTCAGATATCCAGTATAGCCTTCTCTTGAATTTTTCAGTGGCCCCGAAAGGTTTTTCGGCTGTTATCAGTCCAACTGACCTAATAACATCAAGATACTTGGACACCATGCTCTTGTCCAGGCCGGAATAACTGCATATCTCTCCCAACGTGTGGTTCCCGTAGGATATGGATCTTAGAATCAGCATGTAGTTCCTTGGTTCCCTGAATTCAGTTCTGAGGAGGAATTCTGCCTCTTCGTAGAGAGGTGCCCCCTTTGAAAGCATGTTTCTTGACACGTTTTCCCAGAATTTCAGATCAGGATCAAGTTTCAGGAGGTATTCGGGTACACCACCAAATACAAAGTATGTATTACATAGATCTTCAAACCCATAATCCACAAATTCGGCCAGGTGCCTGAACTTCATGGGGCTCAACTGCAACTGGCCGGTTCTTCTACCGTAAAGAGGGCTTTTATAGGAAAGTACTTCATTTTCCATTATACTGATGGAAGACCCTGAAAGAATCAGCATAACATTCATTTTGTTTAATATTGTGTCGTATATTTTCTGGAAAACCGATGGGATAGCTCTGTTTGACTCTATGAGGTAAGGAAATTCATCTATGGCTATTATGATCTTAGATCTTCTTGCCTTTGCTTGAAATGAACTGCTGGAAGTCAGAACTGAAAAAAAGGAGTGCCAGTCATCAAAGCCGGCCTTAAGAATGCTGTCATCGCCCAGAAACTTTGAGATGATATTCTTGAAGCTGCTAATGTTTTCCCTGTCTCCCTCAGTTGTTGCAAGAAAATAAACCCCTCTGTCACCCACGAATTTACTGACCAATTCCGTCTTTCCCACTCTTCTTCTACCGTAAAGAATGAATAGTGAAGCGCCCTTGGCAGACCGGGCATCTTCCAGGATTTTCATCTCTTCAATCCTGTTAACAAACTTTTGTTGAGACATAAGTATTATACTTTATTCACAACAAATATTTATACGTATCTACTTCCGGGCATCAAGACCACTATTTTCAGGCAACAGATGGATTACGTTCCAGAGTACTATGACTGGACATGTAAAAAATTCTCAACGCCAGCTCTTCATATTCGATACAATAACTTCCTTGATCAAGTCAAAACTCTCATCTGGACTGGCTTTTAATCCAAATCCACCAGACATTTCCAGTGAAACGAATCCATGAATTGCACTGCGCATGTATCTTGTTGCATGAATAAGTTTGTCCCCGGAGAGTCCGTAAATTCGAAGTATAGCATATATAGTGTCAAGAATTTCTCCAGCGGTCGCCCTGATTTCTTCGCTGTCTGCAATATCGCTCTCGACTGTTAAACTGTACAATGATGGGTGTTCCTTGACGAATAACCTGAATGAATCAGCAAACCTTCTGACAGCATCATCTCCTGAGACTCCCATGACTGCACGCTGAAACTGTCGCACCATGATTTTGAGACCTCTGAGTCTAAGAAGTTTGATCAAACCGTCCATGCCATCCACGTGCTCATATAGGGACGGTGATCTAACACCAAGTTCCTTGGCTATCCCGAATAGTGTAAGTTGACCAGTGCCTTCTCTATCAACAATCTTCATGGCAGTATCCACGACAATTTCTGTGGTGAGTCCGGCTCTAGGAGACACTACTTTCACCTATGAAATCAGTCAGGTATGCGATGAATTTTTCTGGATATTCAGCCTGAGGGTAGTGTCCTGCACCCTCAATCATGACGCTTTTTGCACCTGTTCGTGCAGCAAGCAGGTCTAATTCTTTTTTTGGATCTGGAAAGTCAGGGTCTTTGGAGCCCATAATTATCAGCGCAGGCACATTCATGTGTTCTATGTTCTCTTCTGCTTTGTTATGGTTGGTGGCAGCCATTTTTTGGAAAGCTTTCATTCTTCCCTTCTGCTGAAGCATTGTTTTTACAGAGAGACTGTATCTTTCCATATCAGGAGGCTTCATTGAAGGATAGAGCCTAGAAGACTGGTAGCCAGCCCATACAGAAGCCCCCCAAGGCCTTGCGAGGGCAAGCCTGAACAAAAGTAACTTGGAGCGAGGCATAGGGACATTGCGAACAAACGGGGAAACGAGCACAACTTTTGAAATAAGCTCAGGATGATGAACGGACAGTATAACAGCCGCGCCGGCAGAAATTGAGTTACCTATAAGGATAGTTGACTTCAGTTCAAGTTGATTGATGAGTGAAACGATGTCAAGGGCAATTGATGACTCGGAGTAATCTCGCCAATTGACGGTAGAATCACCCATTCCCCTTAAGTCCATTGTGATAACCCTATAGCCTCTTCTCTGCAAATCGTCTGTTACAAACCTGTAAACGCCTCTGAGATCGCCCATCCCTGGGACACAGATGACTGGCGCTCCATTTCCACCTGTATCCTCGAATGAGATTTTTCCTTCTCCTGTTATAGTGTGCTTTACACTTGACATTTTAATTTCACCTTCTATTTGTTAACCTAACTCTATTAGGAGTTATCCTAGTAATATAAGGCTTTGTATTTTCAGTATTCCCTTAAAACATTAATCGAATCCCGGCCGGTCAACGTACAACCGTTGACCTCTCTTCGGCAGGGATATGGATTGTGCAATCACAATGATAATACTATAACAGGATATGGTGGCTGGAAATTTATGAAATGGGTAACAAGAGAGAAGGCAAAGGTAGACAGAATAGCATGCCCTTGGGTCATATCGAGATTTGTTGACAAGGAACCTGAGTTTCTGTTTGTTCCAAAAGAAAAGGTCCTGGAAGTTGCCAAATCTGAAAATGCAATTCCATTTGACTCTCCTGGAGCTGAACTGTTTCATTACCGGGAAAATGGAATGGAATACGTGAGTTTTGACTCGGTTATCAAGAAGTACAACCTTAAAGATCCTGCCCTCCTTGAATTTGCCAGAATAGTGAGGGGAGCAGATGCAAAAATGCAAGATGCTCCGGCAGAGTCTGCAGGACTGGAAGCTGCTGCACTGGGTTTCAGGGAAATCGCCAGTGATGACCATGAAAACATGAAACTGCAGTTCCCGTTCTATGATGCCATGTATGCTTATGTCAAGCAGAGGCTCGAAGGTAGGACCAGGCTCGAACACGCCAAGAAATGATAAATTAAAGTCTATATCAGACCTTGGGCGGCACAACCTGCCACAGCCCCAACGTGTTCCCTTCCGTATCCCGGAAATATGCCGTGAACCCACGATTACCGAACGGAGTTTTTCCAAGGATTATTCTTCCTCCGTTCTCTTCTATCTTCTTCATCGTCGCTTCAATATCGTCAGTGCTGATCGTGACAACAGGAGATCTCAGCGTATTGCTTCTGCGCACTATTGCCCCATTGACCTCAAATGGCCCGGGTGAGAGATCCTTCTCGGTCCTCTCTTCGTGAGCAACTTTGTGTATTCAGCACCGGGAACTGCGTTCAACTCCCACCCGAAGACTGTAGTATAGAATCTGGTTGCCCTCTTTTCATCGTCCGCCGGGATCTCGAAGTGTTCCACTTTGTCCATTGCCATCAGACATGATCACGATGGACTGCTTATAACGCATTGTATCGGATCAAATAACCCCATTGAAAGGATACCGACAAGCGGGTATTCAATTTCGTGGCCCTGTCCTTGGGTATTCTAAGATTGAATAAAGTGTACCAGCCAGAATAGTAACTGCTATGGCAATGAAAAGCGAAACCAGAACATTCCATCTGACTCCAAGCAATGCAAACCATATCCATACAACGGGTATCAACGCACCAAGGGGCCATTCCCAGGTCCTTCTTTCCATTCTTCACACATCCGACCCTGCTTATTCTTTTCAGTACGTCGGGCTTAATATGGCCTTTTCCTTAGAAGCTGCTTGCTGCTTCCTATTGCCACCATTGGATTTTTTCTTTTTCGCAAAAATTTGTGATGATACCACGTGGCTTTGTTGAAGTTGTGAAACTCTGTAATGAACTCATCGCTCTGAATCAAAATAGTAGCCGGTATAGTAGAGACCTATGGCGACTGAGAAAGTTGCACTGAACGCACTCATGGCCATTCCCACAGACCAGCCGAAAAATTGTCCGGAGGTCAGGAAAAGGACTCCATTGATCACAGCACCGATCACTGCCAGGAACGCGATCAGTGAAGTTATTCTCAACGATCTGTAATTCGATCTGACTGAGAGTGCAACAAGCATCGTGGAAAGCAACAGTAGCATGACTCCGTTTACAATGTGTGCAAGTACATATGGAGAAAACCCTCCATAATACGAAAGTGAAGATGGAACATTCAAATGCTTCACGGGGAGATTAACCTCTAGATTGACGGTCATCCCAAGCCAGAATTGAAGCATCATTAGAGCCAGGAACCCGAATGAAGTATTTCTCAGCAGACGCAGGCTTCTTTTTCCGGCATTGAGCTGTCTGTCTGCCATTAGACGCAACCCACTGGGCTGTTCATGCACTCTTCATCATGGTGGCAGGTATAACACTTCTGGTATGCTCTCAAGTTCTTACAAGGTCAGGTCAGCCTGAGGTTCACACCGAGTTTCTCGGACAATCCCGGGAGGTCCTGGACGATGTAGAAGAAAGCCATCCACGCCCACTTTCCCCATCTTCTCACTCCCTCGCTCTTTACATGCTTAACAGCTTCCCGGTTGTTCTCAGGCTTCTTACCGAAAAATAACTTTCCAAACACCTCTGCAGACCAGACATCAATGGGAAAACCGCCATGAGGATTTATTATGTCAGCAGAATAGTCTCCGATTCCGGGCAGGCTGACCAGCTTCTTCTTTGCATCCAAAGCAGACATCTCAAGAAGTTCCTCCATGGGCGGAAAATTTCTTTCGGCAAGGATCCTGGCCACTCTTATGATGTATTTTGCCCTGTATCCCACCTTGCATTTTTCAGACAGCTCCTTTTCCGTAACCTCCATGATACTCTCCGGCAATGGCCACGCCAGGATGCTTCTGCCGTCGAATTCCGCATTCTCGCCGTAATTTATGATAAAAGATGACATCATTTCATTGCTTCGCTTCAGGGGAGCCATCTGCAGCAATATTGCAAGAACTGCTTCGGGAAAGACAGACGCAGGGAACCTGTCGTGCATTCCGTAGAGGTCTTCTATTGCGAACTTCAGTATTTCGTCCTCCATCCCCATTCTGTAAAAGAGAGAAAGATCCTGTTCCGAACCGAGCGCGGTCATGAGTGCTCTCCTTATCCGTTCAAGATCCTTGCCAGGTAATTTCTCTTCTGTATATACTGCTGCATGGATTTCTGGTTTGCTGACATCACCGGATGATGAGAGCCTGAAGCCGACCAGTGTCTTTCCAATGAAAGCAGAGGTCCACAGAATTCCATTGTCGAACACTTCGAAAGGTGTGAAAAAGGACCAGCCAGCCGGATTCCTGACAGTAAGACTGAAATTATAAGGGGGAACCGGCCTGATTTTAATTTCATGCGAGAGAATGAGTCTGACCACGCTCCACCATGTCCATTCATAATAAGATTTCTTGGCTCAGAGGCAGGTTTCAGCAGTGCAAGAGTTGAAAGCCCGGCCCTCGAATCAATTGCCTTGGAGGCAGGGCTTCCATGGACGCGGTAGAATACTTCACTGGACCAGGAGATGGAGACCAGTTCCTGATAGCAGGCAAGTCCTGACACATGGTTAATGAATGCCCGTTGAACGGAAACACTGGAGGGCAGTTGGTTTCAATCACTTTCAGGTGCAGTTATGGCCTTAATGTATGACATATCCACCTAAATCTAGGTATAACAGCATGGACTGTCTTAGCTGTTCATGCTGCTCAGGCTCATCAAGTATCCCGGTTCCAAAAGTACTCTGATTCCGGACATAAAGGAAGAATACAGGAGATCGGGGAAGAGAACATTCATCGACGTCTTCGGCGGATCCGGCATTGTTTCTCTGAACGTTCCTTCAGAGAGAACGGTATACAACGATCTTGACACAGAACTGGTCAATCTCTTCCTGGCTGTCAGGGAATCTCCTGAAGATCTGGTTTCAGCCCTGGAAAAGCTCGTATCCGGAAAGAGGCAAGGAAGGGATAACACGAGAAACAGGTCAGGTTCTCCAGCAGGAACAGAACGAAGCGGTGTGCAGCACCGTGGAACCGGCCCTGATGGACTTTCTGATGCTGCCAGGACGCTTTACAGGTTTACAGTGAGTTTCGGCGGGATGGGAAGCACATATGACACAGAGGAAAAGTCGGTGAGAAGGTATGCAATGACAACACTCGAGCAGTTTGAAGAGATAAGGAAAAAGGTCTCTGCATGGACAATCGAGAACCTTGACTTCAGGGAACTTATTGAAAAACATGATGGTTCAGGATCATTCTTCTATTTTGATCCACCATACTCAGGCAAGAAATGGTACGACTACAACTTCCAGCTTTCAGACTATGAAGAGCTCGCCGAGATCATGAAATCGATCAAGGGAAGGTACCTGCTCAACCTCAACTCTGAGGAGGAAGACATAATTCCCGCATTCGGGAAACCCGATTATGTCAGAAGCTACCAGAACAAGAACCAGGACACGGAAAGGGGAAACAGGCCTGCAAGGAAACAGCTGTTCTACAGGAACTTCTGAAAAATTTGTATTTCTTTTTTCTACGGTCAGGTGAGCACAGCCGAATTACGGTTCTGGCTTTCTGATAACCGAGACTGAAGTATCCCCTGTGAGCCGGGCCGAGTACAGAATGAACGCAGAAAAAGCTCCACTGGCAGCTATGAAAGAAATGCCGAACGGTGTGTAAAGGCCCCGCAGGTAGAGAACATAATAAAGAATCAGGATCGATATGACCAATCGGGATGATCCAGCGGGCACGTGAAGCTGAAAGCCGGAAAAGGCCTGATCGCTGATTGGGAGACCTTCTTCTTTGTCCTTCTTCAGAACGAAAGTGACTTTTCTTCCACAATTCGGGTAAATGAATATTCAGGAAGGGCCGACTGGAACTGCACCATCAGAGCCCCATTCTGAGTGCCTGAAATTGAAAGTGTATCCACAGTCAGGGAATTCTGTGAGCGAAGTGACCCGACTCCTGTGCTCCCGAGTCTTTTTCCAGGAAGATGTTTACAATATATAATGTCTCATTGAAAATTCAGTGTTGACAGGCTTTAGCAGTGTGCTTGACTGATAGTGGAAAATTCACAATGGTCTCGTGAATGCGAAGAATCTACCAAAACCGTTTAGCCGGAAAAAAGGATACAACTAAAGAATGGATAATCTCGTGCGCTGTGAATGGGTTCCGCTTAATGATGAGGAATATGTGAGGTACCATGATGTGGAATGGGGCGTTCCTGTGCACGATGACATGCTACTGTTCGAATTCCTGGTACTGGAGGGTGCACAGGCGGGCCTGAGCTGGAAGACAATACTGCACAAGAGGGAAAATTACAGAAAGGCGTTTTCAGGCTTCGATCCCTCAAGAGTGGCAGAATTCGGTGAAGAAAGAGTAGACGAACTCGCTTCTGACAGTGGAATTGTAAGAAACAGGCTAAAAGTAAAGTCTGCCATTTCAAACGCTTCAGCTTTTCTCTGTATTGTGGAGGAATACGGCACGTTTGACTCCTATGTGTGGAAGTTTGTTGGAAACAGGCCGAAAAATAACAGCTGGGCCAGCTCCAGGGAGGTGCCCTCAAGAACACCAGAATCAGACAGAATGAGCAGAGATCTCAGGAAGAGGGGATTCAATTTTGTCGGATCAACCATATGTTATGCATTCATGCAGGCCACCGGTATGGTTAACGATCATATAGTAGGGTGTTTCAGGCATTCTGAGCTCTCCTTACTGTAGGATTCCCACTGTTTACAGGTAAGAAAAGATTGAAGTGCATGCAGAGTGTGTAAAATTTTAGAAAAATATAAAATTAAAAAAAAATAGAGATTTTTACCGTTTAACCCTGAACTTCAGAAAGCGGCGGCTGTTTCAGGCTTCCTGTTGCAAAGCTCACAACAAGAACAAGCAGCAGGTTTATGGCCAGAGCTGCCAGTCCTACGAACATAAAGCTGAAAGGATGCCCGAAATTGTACAGGGAGGTGGAAAGCTTTCCGAACTTGTTCGCAGCCAGAACCAGGTACAGGCCAAGTGCTATTCCGCCAACCCATCCGGCCACGAGGCCGTATTTGTTCAGTTTATTCGTATACATTGTCAGGAATATGGCTGGCAGTGTCTGAAGAACGATTATTCCTCCAAGCAGTTGAAGCTGCAGGGCAGAACTGGCAGAGATCACAAATATGAAAAACAGTGCCAGGAACTTGAAGACAACAGATGCCCACTTGGAAAGCCTTGCCTCACCCGCGGGCGTTATGTCCGGCTTGAAGTACTTCACTACATTCCTGGTGAGCAGGTTAGCCTGCGAGATGGCCATTATTGATGCCGGAACCAGTCCGCCTATGAATATTCCAAGGAATGCAAATCCAGCAAACCAGCCCGGGAATTCCGCGTATATCAGCGCTGGCACGGTAAGAACATTATTCACTATCTGGTCGCTCGTCGGGGTTGTCCCCCAGGAGTTGGTGCTCGTATTGAAGTTTGGGGCAATTATGTGCATCGCTCCAGCGGAGGCATATGCAAGTATTCCAAACAGTGCAAGCAGTGCAAGGCCGATTCCATAAAGCGGAAGAAGCGCGGTGGAGTACCTGAGCCTCTTCGCAGAGTTTGTGCTCAAGATGCCGTTAATTGCGTGTGGGTACAGGTAAAGGGCAAAAGCACTCATCACAGCAAGGCTGATGAACCCGTTTACAAGCAACCCTGGAAGAACAGTGAATTCCTTGGTTGAGCCAAGAAGCGCAAGCGATGTTGTAGTTGCAGTGGAGGTTGCGCCCGCAAAACCATTCTTGATCGCCAGAGGAACAGCTATGATAACCACTATTACGGTAACGAAGATGATTGCATCCTTCATCACGGCAGTCACAGTCGCTCCTCTCAGACCGCTTGTGAACGTGAAAGCAGCCAGGATTATGAACGCAATTATAAGGGCAATCTCAGAGATAACCCCAACATCAGCTGTCACAGACTGGCCTATCATGACAGTGAGAACAGCCTGCATTCCATAGATCTGCAGTGCAATGTACGGAAGTTCCGCCACTATTCCTGTCAGAGCAATGATAATGGTCAGCGTCTTGCTGTTATACCTGTCATGGATCATGTCTACTGCAGTAACGTAGTTCTTCTTTCGTGATATCTTCCAGAGCCTGGGCATGGTTATGAGCGCGACTCCGAATGCAATTCCCACGTACGGGACTGCAAAGAAGTAGATGTCTCCCTTAAAAAACAGTGCACCTGGAATTGCAATGAACGTGTACGCAGTGTAAAGGTCAGCTCCCACAAGGAACCAGGCAAGGTATACTCCAAGCCTTCTTCCTGCAAGAGACCATTCTCCAAGATCAGAGAGATCTCCGCGCCTGAATCTGGAGGCCCAGAATCCAAGTATCACGAAAACAGCAAAGAGCACCATGAAAACGGCGATCATTTCAGTGTTCGCAAGAGTCACTGCTCATCACCTTCCATACTGTTCAGGATATATGCAGCGCCTGTGAACATCACTGCACATACTACAAGCCATACGGTCTCAAACCAGTAGAAGAAAGACAGGCCGAAAAGGGTGGGTTTGTCTATGTTATAGATCGGCGTTATGGCAAAAATTGCAGAAGGTATTACAATCAGCAATGCTGCCAGAACTTTCTTCCCAGTGCTTTGAGAACTAGCACTTCCTTGAGTTACAGTCATTGTCTATCACGCTGCTAACTGCATTATATATAAAAATATTATCTTGGTAACATTATCCGTAGATAATGTTTACAATGGGAATGAAGCATCATCCCTGAGTCATATTCATTAAGTCAGTATTTTCCACTCCAATGCTTGTATTCAGGCACTCTCTTCAATCCTGCTCTTTCTTCTGACCGCTATGGCATAGAATGCAATGAGTATTGCGAGTATAGCTGAACCCACAAGAGAGATTGTGAAATATGCGCCTGTCATCGGGCCAGTCGCAGTGAGTGAATCAACCGGGATTGCACCTCCGAAAGCGTCTGGATATACCATGAAGTTGAGCGAAAACAGGACGGCAGTCAGCCACGCAATGAAGAAGAGCTTGTTGGTAACAAGCGTTGTGAGCTTTCGCAGGAAGAAGAGAAGGGATGGAATGAAGGTCAGAGCCACTGGTATTAGAAAAAGAAGCGAAAGGCCGTTCGTGGAAAACAGGTAAAGTGATACTGATGACACTGCAATGCCGGATGCTGTGAAAACCGGAGATGCCTTTGCAAGCGGACTCGCCCCATAGAAAACAGGTGCAAGGCCTACCATTATCACAACCGCCCCTATTATGAACAGAAGATCCGCCGGATGGCGTATCCATGACGCAAAGCTGACGTTTAGTCCTGCAAGGTCAACTCCATACCCTCCGATTATGCCTGACAGGATATAGAGGACAATGAGGCCGATCAGGATTGTTGAAACAGCGTACAGGGAATACAGTTTTCTCTCATCGAGCCACCTCTTCTTCACTATGTATTCGGCAAACGCGATTGAGCTGTTTCTGAACACAATCAGTATCAGAAATACCATGATTGCTGCTGCATAAAGTCCCGCCAGCGGTATGAGGACATCAGGGTATGCAAAATCCGAGAGAACCACCCAGAACGCACCGAAAGTCCCTGTTACCTCCCACACCGGAACTATGTAGGGCAGGACAGCTTTCCTGTACTTCTTCCACCATACCAGAAGCACGACACTGCCCATGATCTCCGTTATAAGCAGTGCGGCGAACACTGAGAATATGAGGAAGTTGAGGTAAAACAGCGAATTAATAGTTCGCACCCCCTTCGACGCCCTCCGGAACCATGTCCTTGGACGCAGGATTGGAACTGTAAATCCTGGAGAAGAAGTAGAATGTCAGCGGGACCAGGACAAGGTAGAATGCAATAATGAAATATCCCGGGTAGAGGAGCGCTGTTGAATTGTTAATGGCATCTTTGACCGGCAGAACATTGTAAACTATCCATGGCTGCCTTCCAACCTCGTCTGTGACCCAGCCCAGTTCATAGATCAGGAAGGCAAATATACCGAACACGACCTGGCCAAGAATCATGAATCTGTACTTCACCGGATCTCTCTTTGTGGCAAACAGAAGGAACATTACGAAGAGGTAAAGGCCCAGAAGTAGCCCAATGACAACCATGAGGTCAAAGGAGGTGTGCACAAAGAGGGGCGGCCAGAGGTTCTGGTCGAACTGGCTCAGGCCCGGAAGCATAGTTTTTCCCGTCTCCAGGCTGGCAAGCATGCTCTGTATTCCGGGAATCTGGATTCCGCCCACAACCTGGCCATTTACAAGCGTTCCGAAGAGCCTTTCAGGCATGTTCGTTCCCGGGAGGAAATTGAGGTCAAATGCAGCGTACTTCAATGGCTGGCCCACAAGTACCGTAGCCATTTCGTGGCTTCCTGAAATTCCCGAAAGGACTATGGAAATTATGCTGACAGCGCCTATGATCCTGAGCATCGACCCAGCCATAGCTTTTTCATCCGCATCAGAAGTTCTGACATATTTGTAAACGAAGAAAATCCCAAGGATCATGACGCCTGCAAACACAGTTGTTGTGAGAACGTGTGCCACCTGAGCGAATGTGGATGGTGTTATGAAGGCTGCCCAGGGATTCACGCCCGTAACAGAAGTGTATCCGCTGCTTATGTATGCGTTTATGTCAAAGCCATTGGGAGTATTCATCCACGCGTTCACCATTGTTATGAAAACAGCTGAGAGGAGCGTTCCTGATGCGATGAGAAGAGATAAAACAACGTTTGTGTACTTCCACCTGAAGACATTCTCATAATACACGTATATGACAAGAGCGATCGTTTCGAGGAAGAAAGTGAATATTTCTGCATAGAATGCTGCAATGACTCCAGTCTTGGACACGAGAGTCATGAACACTGGAAACAGGTTGACCAGTTCTACTGCCATCACTATTCCGCTGGCAGTTCCAACGCCGAATGATATTACGAAAACGCGCTTCAGCCTCCTTATGAGAGCAGAATAGTGAAGGTTTTCCCTCCTCAGCCTCAGAATTTCAAGAATGGCTATGAGAAGGATAAGGCCGATGCTGGCCGAAACAAGTATGATATGGGATCCAATAGTGTATGCGAACAGAAACCTGTCAAAATCAGCCATTGACATGTTTTGCAACTCCTACGAACCTTGAGAAAACAGAAAAGTCAACAAAACCGATCCAGAGAAGCACAATGCCAATCAGCTCCGCAACATATAGAAAAGCGGGGAAATAAGCAATATAAAGGGCTCCGGCCGCACTTACTACTATTGTTCCGGCTATTATGCTCAGAAGTTTCCTGTTGTGCGTTTTCCTGTACGACAGGGCAGCAACTGCAAGCAGTATTGCAGCAGCCGGGAATGTTATAAGCGATGAGCCCACCGTAACAATAACAGGCAGGGCCCCGTAAACAACACCGTTAAGGATTATGTTTCCAACTGAAGATGCAGCGAGAGCGTATACAAGAAAAACATCGGTGCCTATGGAATAGACGGCGTATGGCTTCAGGTACTTTCCGGATGGCAGTAACGAGATTGACCCAAGTGAAAGCAGCTGGACAAGAAGAGCTACAAGGAAGAGATAGGAGTCAATTGCCGCCTCGCTGAAATATCCGGCCGAAAAGAATACTTCAAGAAGAGCTGACACCGAGAATAACCACAAGCCACAGGACCAGAACATGGTGCTGCTCTTTCTCTGGCGGAAATATCCTGCACTTATTATGAGGGAAAGCAGGAAGCTGGCTGCAAAAACGAAAAGTGTCACTGCAAATACTTCACCGTACATAGTGTTCTCCTGATACTTCATTCAAACTTGCGATGCTTAAAGAAAGAAGACATTGACATATTAGAGAAAATCATTTTATAGTCGCTTTTTCAGCGTATCCAACAAGAACCAGTTATCATTTTGTACTGGCTAACAAAAGCCAGCCGTCCCCTTCAATACCGGGTTTCGCGGAAATGATTACATCACAGTTATCATGTAATAACCGCAAAATATTACATAGGGTGACAAAATGCCCAATGAGCCAATTCGTGAATTGTAACTGGAGAAAGTGAATTTATGGAATCTGCCAAGGCGATGGTCCTGGTTACTGTAATAATGTCAGTTCTTATGTCAGCCATAGACACAACCATTGTAATTCTTGCCCTTATTCCTATCGCTGACTCACTAAATACAAGCATTTCAATTTCCATATGGATAATCCTGGTTTATCTCCTCTCCATCGCTGTTCTGACTACCCAGATGGGGAGCATAAGCGATAATTTTGGAAGGAAGAAACTGTATCTTCTCGGGATAGGCGTTTTCACTGTCGGTTCAGGGCTGTCAGGTTTTTCTCCGACCATATACCACCTCATTGTTTTCAGGATAATCCAGGGGGTCGGAGCTGCGATGATTCAGGGCAATTCAAGTGCAATAATCGCTGACAACTTTGATCTGAGTGAACGGGGCAAGGCTTTTGGATACACAACACTTGGTTGGAACATAGGTGGCACTCTCGGAATTGTCCTCGGCGGAGTCATAACATCATTTCTGGGATGGAGCTACATTTTCTACATCAATGTCCCGATAGGCATAATCGCAATCATTCTTGGTTCAAAGTATATTGTTGAGGGCAAAAGAGTCCACAGGAAGGTCGATTTGTCAGGAGTGGCATTCCTGGCAGTATCGCTTTCCCTGATTTCATACGGAGCAATAGAGGTTGCGTCAACCGGAGTTACACTTAGTGACGAGCTTTACATGCTCACAGGAGTACTGCTTCTGATACCTTTCATATATCATGAAAGCAGGATCGACAACGGTATCATCAATCTCAAGGCATTCAGGATAAGGGGCCTGAGCTTCTCACTTGTTGCGTCTTTCATGCAGGCAATTGGATACCTTAGTGTGGTCTTTATCCTGTTGATGTACCTGCAGGGAATCAGGGGGTACGGACCTCTCGATGCAAGCCTTATACTTGTTCCAGGGTACGTTATAGCCAGTTTTCTTTCTCCAAAAATGGGCTCTCTTTCTGACAGGTACGGACAGAGGCTTTTTGCAACACTCGGGATCATTCTGATGGGGGCGGGCGTTGGAGTTTACATGACGCTCAGGCTTGACTCACCCATATACATTGTCATAATAGGATCGCTCATAACCGGAACAGGGGCTTCAATGTTCTGGCCCTCGAACAACGCTTCAGTAATGAGGCACAGCCCCAAGGCCCTCTATGGCTCGATATCGGGGCTGCTGAGGACACTTGCAAACATTGGCACACTTATGAGCTTTGTTCTGGCAATATCTGTGGCCAGCTCTGTCATACCAAGATATATTGCATTCCAGGTTTTTGTAGGTAAAGGGGCCTTAATCGGCGGGCTGTCCCAGGCGCTGCTCTCCGGGCTGAAAGCTTCCTTCCTCTTCTCCCTGGTAATGCTCGCAATAGCAGCAGTATTCTCGTACTTCAGGTCAACCGGAGAGTCATCCAGAGAAGACAATGCATCTGAGGCTGCCGCCGGTAACTCTTAAGTAAGCATGCTTCATGATAGCCTTCGTGACCTGAATGGCTGATCTTGCTGAAATTATGATACTGGAGCATCTTGCCGTCAAAAGAACCGGAGAAATGCGGACGATAACATCAGATTTCCAGCTGTTCCTGGAGTTTCACAGGTACCTGACAGAATGCCACGTTGAAATAGAGGAGAAGATCCTCTTTCCAGACGTGATTGAGCCGCAATGGGAAGACTCGGAAAGCTTCAGGAAACTTGTGGAACGCACCGTATCGGATCACAGGCTCATTGAGAAGCTGGGATCAAACCTTGAAAAATGGCACAGTTCTGGAAACACAGAACTTTATGAAACACGCATGAAATCGTACTTTCAGGTCATTGAAGAACACAACGGAAGAGAGGAGGACGGCATTTTCCCGCGCTGGAGCAGCCTTGATTCCAGAATAACCGCCGGGGCCAGGAGGGATGCCATGGACCTGATTGAATCATTCGGAAGAAGGGAATACCTTCTCATTACGGGCATAAATGAAAACTCATTCAGCTACCTTTTCCGTTGAAATTCAAGTTTTAATCGCAGATCAAACCTTACATATAAGCAGTGTTACTTTAAAACAGACCGCAATGATGTTTACACCTGCTCACAAGGATGGGATCTTACGTGCCGGATGTGCTGCACGCAGTGGGGCACATTCAGTATCATCTAAATATGCGCGTATGATATCAATAATGTCCAGAAAAGTGAGTTAAACAGGTACCGCGAGCAATATTGGCGGTACAGGCAGTGATAATCATGGATTTGAGAAGAATAACCGATGTTGCAAAGGAAATAGGGCTTTCTGAAGACGAGATAGAAACGTACGGAAAATATATGGCAAAAATACCTGTAAATGTCCTCGACAGGCTGAAGGACAGAAAAGAGGGGAACCTCATACTCGTGACGGCTACCAGCCCGACGCCTGCAGGCGAAGGGAAGACAACTACCGCAATAGGGTTGAGCCAGGCCCTGAAGAGAGCCGGCAAGAAGGTGGCAGTGGCAATCAGGGAACCCTCGCTGGGCCCTTGCTTCGGCATAAAGGGTGGAGCAACAGGCGGCGGAAAATCAATGGTGGAACCCAGCGACAGGATAAACCTGTTCTTCACATCAGACTTTCCTGCAGTTTCTGCAGCACACAACCTTCTGTCAGCTCTGGTAAACAACCACATTTATCATGGAAACAGGCTGAACATTGATCCAAAGACAATACTGTTTCCAAGGGCAATAGACATGAATGACAGATCGCTGAGAGAAGTCATAGTGGGCGCAGGTGCAAGGGAGACGGGAGCTATGATAAAAGACCAGTATGTTATCACGCCAGCATCAGAACTGATGGCGATTCTTGCGCTTTCAACAGATTACAGCGACCTGAAGAAGCGGCTTTCCAGGATACTGATCGGCTTCACCAACGATCACAAGCCCGTGTATTCGGGCGATCTGAATGCACAGGGCTCCATGGCAGCACTGCTTTCAGATGCGCTCAAACCAAACCTTGTACAGACGACAGAGGGGGTGCCGGCCTTCATACACACAGGTCCTTTCGGCAACATCGCACACGGGACTTCCAGCATCATAGCTGACAAGATGGCACTGAGGCTTGTTGATTACGTCGTTACAGAGGCAGGATTCGGCTCAGACCTCGGAGCGGAGAAATTCCTCGATCTCGTGAGTGTGATTGGAAACCTTCCCGTATCAGCAATAGTTGTTGTTACAACAATAAAGGCAATGAAATACAACGGCGGCGAGAAGGACCTGTCCAAGGAGAACCTGGAAGCACTTGAGGAGGGAATGCAGAATCTGTTCAGGCACGTCGAGAACATGAGGAAATTCGGCTTTGATCCTGTTGTTGCACTGAACGACTTTCCTGCTGACACTGAAGCAGAGAAGAAACTCGTAATGTCAAAGCTCAGGGAGAAGAATATTGATTTCGCCTTTTCAAAGGTCTTTGCGGATGGCGGTGAAGGCGGAAAGGAGCTTGCATCCAGAGTGCTGGAGAAGATAAAGGCAAAACCGGCACAGATTAAGCGCGTCTATGAGCACAATGAAGACGTGAAGGTCAAGATAGAGAAGATTGCCAAGCGTGTTTACGGTGCCTCAGGCGTGAATTATTCAGCCGATGCACTCAGGGACCTCAGGAGGGTTAAGAGATTCGGCTACACCGAACTTCCGGTATGCATGGCCAAGACACAGTACTCACTCAGCGATAATCCAGCTCTTCTCAATGCTCCTGAGGGATTTGTCGTGGAAATCAAGAAGATTGGCATATCAAGCGGAGCCGGTTTCATTGTGCCGCTCCTTGGGGATGTCATGACAATGCCCGGTCTCCCTACGGTTCCTGCGGCAGAGGGCATCGACATAGAGCAAGACGGAACAATAACAGGGCTTTCCTGAACTGAAATAATAAAAAAGAGGATCAGGAAGTTGCTTCCGGTTTCTTCCTGAGGCTTGAGAGGGCGTGTTCCCTCCCCTTCCTGAATGCCTCAATATTAGGTGCCTGCAGTTTCAGGCTGAAAGTCTCCCTTATTGCGTTGAAAAAGTCATCGGTCGAAATCTGCATGCTTTCCGCTGCAGAGGCACATCCTACCATGACAGTGCTTACAGTTCTGGGTTCGCCCGTCTTTTCAGCAACAGAAAGCGCATCTATTGTCACGGAATCAAAATTCTCCTCTATTTCCTTTATGATGGAATCAATTGCCGGATACTCCTGTTTTTTCATTCCCAGCGACACTGGTGGCATCTTCTGGAGGTTGACAAGGAAAACAGCATCCGCTGATGCCCTCTTCATGGACCTCAGTGCCTCCATTGGTTCCATTGCAATTATGATGTCTGCCGAACCGTCAGGCACGATAGGGCCAAGCACGTCACCCACCCTGACGTCAACGGAAACCGATCCACCACGCTGTGCGAGGCCGTGTATTTCTGACATCACCACCTTCCTGCCTCCAAGCATTGCGGCTGTCGAGATCAGCTTGCCGGCTGTGATCACTCCCTGTCCACCAACTCCGCATATCACAATATTAGTTTCCATCTGGACTCGCCTCCATGGCACCGTAAGGGCACACATACCTCTGTGCGCAGACACCGCAGCCGTCACACAGGGCAGGATCGATTTCCACCTTTTTACCGCTCACTGAAATGGCCGGACATGCAAAGTCTGTGACGCATCTCATGCATCCTGTGCACACGTCTGTGTTCACACGGTAAGGTATCATGCCACCCTCCTTTCTGAGTCGCCTGTCTCTCAGTATTGCACATTCCCTCTGTGCTATCACTACAGATACTCCGGCTGTCCTCAGGGATTCAGTCATAGCGTGAAGCATTTCCTTCATGTCATACGGGTCGACCACCCTGATTTCCTGTACGCCTATTCCTCTCAGAATGGATTCTATGCTGATTTCCTCAGGCCCATTGGTTGCTGCGGGATCGTTTGCGCCCGGATTTGGCTGCTGGCCTGTCATCGCCGTTGTCCTGTTGTCAAGTATCACTATTGTCGTCTGTGCCCTGTTCCTGACTGCATTTATTATCGCAGGTATGCCTCCGTGGAAGAAGGTTGAATCTCCTATGAATGTCACACTCCTCTTGCCGAACTCTGGAACAAGGCCTGATGAATAACCGATTGATGATCCCATGGAAACTATGATATCGCCCATCTCGAACGGTTCGTATGAACCAAGCGAGTAGCATCCTATGTCGGAAGATATGATTGCATCCTCCATCTTCATCATCTTGAGCGCCCTTTTCACTGTGAAGAATGAGGCCCTGTGGGGACATCCGGGGCAGAGGACAGGCGGCCTGGAAGGAAGATCTTCAACTGCCTGCTTTGTCTCAGGAACAGGTATTTCAATTTCCATTGCCTTTGAAACAGCGCCTGCAACAACCGATGAATTGTACTCGAAATCTCCGGGAAAATAGCCGTCGAGCTTTCCGTATATTCTGACACCCGGCACGTGCATCTGAGAAAGAATCCTCACCTTTCCCTCCAGCACTGGATCGAGCTCCTCCACTATCATTATGTTTCTGTGTTTCCTGAGGAAACCATTGATTTCAGACGGATTCACCGGATTGGTCAAACCGAGCTTGAGTACGGATACAGGAAGGTCGTGCTTTCTGATCACGTCGTTCAGGTAGCTGTATGCAACACCCGACGTTATCGCACCCCAATCTGTACCATCATCAGTTTCGGTGTTGAATTCAGGGTGCAGTTCGCCGGCGATCCTCGCGAGTTTTGCCTCAAGCTCGAGCTTATGCTTCCTTGCGAAGGAAGGAAGCGAGTTGAACCTGTTCTCATTCCACCTGGAGGACACATTCCTGTCAATCATCCTGATACGTGATGTCCTGACCACTGACCTTTCGTGGCTGACCCTGGTTGTTGTCCTGAATATGACTGGCACATGCTCCCTCTCAGAAAGATCGAAAGCGTGCACCAGGAAGTCCTTTGCTTCCTGCGGGGTTGAAGGCTCTACCACCGGAAGATGGGCAAGCTCCCCATAATGCCTGTTGTCCTGCTCATTCTGTGATGAATGCATTGATGGATCGTCTGCAGTCATTATGACCATGCCCCCGTTCACTCCTGAGTATGCTATGCTCATTATCGCGTCAGCAGCAACATTCATTCCCACGTGCTTCATGAAGACGAATGACCTGAGGCCCAGGGTGGAAGCCGCGAACGCCACCTCAACCGCAACCTTTTCGTTGACAGAGAACTCAAACCTCATGCCTGCTTTCTTTGCTATGTTGTAAAGCACGTCGCCTACCTCGCTCGAGGGCGTTCCCGGATAAGTTGAAGCCACGGCTACCCCCGCCTCGAGGGCACCCCTGGCTATAGCTTCATTTCCGAGAAGGAGCAGCAGCCTGTCCTCCTCGGGATCAAGAATTTCATCCATTTCAGACATCTATTTCACCTCTTCTTCTGATGTGCCAGGCCTCTTACGGAATATCAGCTTGACATCAGCCACTGTGAGATCCGTCCCGGCTGCAATGACCGGGTTCAGGTCAAGCCCTGCAAGGTCTTCGCTGTGGTCTTCAGCAAACTCTGACAGGGTCACAATGAAATCAGAGAGAGCATCCAGGGAGATTCTTAATCCCCTGAAACCCTCTACGAACCTGGAAAGTTTTGTCTCCATAATCATGGAAACAGCATCAGCCTTTGTCAGCGGAACAAGCCTGAAAACCCTCTCCTTCAGGAGTTCTGCATATATTCCGCCGAGGCCTATCATTATGGCAAGCCCGAACTGGCTGTCCCTTATTATGCCTGCAATTATCTCCACTCCGGGCGGAATCATCTGCTCTATGAGGACGGGCGACCTCGGAAATGCAGCCCTCATTTCACCGAAAATCTGCTCGGCTTCTGCCACATCAGGTATGTTTATTCTCACACCCCCTGCTTCAGTCTTGTGCAGTATGGCCGGATCTGAGACCTTGACCGCGTAAGGGCCACTGAAACCCGGCTCTCTGAACTCTCCATCCAGAAGGATGCTTAACGGCACGCGTATCCCGTATGCAGAAAGCAGCTTCTTTCCTTCAGCCTCCGAAACCGCACCTTCACTGTATTTCTGTTCTATCATGTTCTTTCAGCCTCCATTTTCCAGTACTGGCGAAGTGCCTTGAGCGAAGAAACAGCTCTTGTTATGGAAGGATAAGCGGGTATGCCCGCCTCCTCAAATTTTCTCAGGAGAGGTATAGCAAGTTTTGATCCAATTACTCCCACTATGATTGGCTTAGTGCCGGTAAATTCCCCGATCACGCCAACAACGGAATCATCCATTCTTGCAGTCTGAGGCAGGGCGAAGGCCAGAATGCCGTCCACCTCACTGTCTTCCATAAGAATCTCAAAGATTCTTCTGTACTGTGAAACACTGCCTTCCGCCGTAATATCTATCGGGTTACTTGCAGAGCCGAATGGAACTATTGCTTCTCTAATCTTCTTCTGAGTATCCTGGTTGAGGGCTGCCAGCTTCAGCTTTCTTCCAGTTCCTTCAGAAGTGAGCAGGTCCGTGGATACAACGCCTGCGCCACCAGCAGTTGTAATTACGGCTATCCTGTCACCCTTGAGCGGCCTGCTGTAAGCAAGGGCCTTGGCGAAATCATAGAGTTCGGTTTCATTCCGTGCCCTCACGGCCCCTGCCTGTTTCAGCACTCCATCGAAGAGAGCGTCGTTGGAAAGAAGCGCGCCCGTATGGAGCATGGCGGCGTGCGCAGACTCGCTCGTAGAACCGGATTTCAGAACAACGGCCGGTTTCCGGGATGAAACATCCCTTAGCGTATCATAGAATCTTCTTCCATCCCTCACGCTTTCTATGTACATCATTATGCTCTTTGTTTTCCGGTCACTGTCAAAGTAATTCATGAGGTCTGTTTCATCAAGGTCTATCCTGTTTCCCAGATTCATGAATGCTGAAACGCCTGTTCCTGATTCAGACATCTCATCCATCAGCAGGAGGCCCAGTGCACCACTCTGAGAGATCAGAGCAATGCTCCCGGGTTCCGGGAAGTTCAGCCTGTCGGACGGAGTAAGTGCGGTATTGAGTTTCAGGTACGGCAGGTAGAGGCCGACTGTGTTGGGCCCAATGACCCTGGTCCGGGAACCCTTAATCGACTCCTTTATCATGTCTTCAAGCTTCCGGCCGTCTTCACCAGTCTCAGAAAACCCTCCGGAAATGACTATGACAAAATCAACTTCTTTTTCAACACACTGGGATACAGCTTCCGGGACACGGTCCGCCCTCACTGCAATAACTGCTACGTCTATGTGCTCTTCTATCTCGCCTATGGAACCGTAGCACTTCATGCCTTCTATGCTGTCATAACCGGGATTGACAGGGTATACATGGCCGGCAAAACCGTCCCGGATGAGATTACGAAAAATAACCCCTCCGGTCTTTGCAAGTTCTTTTGATGCCCCGACAATGGCGATACTGGATACATTAAAAAGATTCTCGAGCACAGAAATCAATTTTAGATTCGGGGAAGGGTTAATAATAATATTCCTAACATCTTAGGTATTCTTATGAATTTAGAATTCATTTTAATAACGTTTTCAAACGGTAAATACAGCGTGTCACACTCATTAGCATGGCTAAAACTCAGGAAACGGCTTTTGCCTATGTTGTCTATGTTATATAGTAACACGTATCATGGTACATCTCACAGGTTGCTGGAAAAATACTCCAGTGTTTCAGACGTCTGATTGAAATGTTCTCTTCGGGTAAGAACAGCAATTTCAAAGTTCGACCAGTTCCCTCGTTACATCAGTCAGGGTTGTGCAGCCGTCTTCAGTCACAATCACGTCATCTTCTATTCTGATGCCACCAAAGCCTGGCAGATATACGCCTGGCTCAACAGTTATTGCCATGTTCTTTCTTAAAACAAGTTCCGAACTGATGCCGAAAGCGGGGTGGTCGTGAAGTTCCAGGCCTATTCCGTGGCCGAGGCTGTGAATGAAAGTGCCTCTGAACGGTGTTGCATCAATTATGCTGCGTGCCGAACCTTCGATTTCCTTTGAAGCAATTCCATCCCTTATTTCTCTTCTGCCTGCCTCGTTTGCCTCCAGAACGGCGTCATGCATCCGTTGCTGCTTCTCTGATGCCTTTCGGAATACTGCAGTCCTGGTTAGATCAGACGTATATTTATTGAACAGGGCATTGAAATCTGCAAGAATCAGGTCCCCTC
>JBJKSW010000020.1:0-8855 GCA_046703525.1 Thermoplasmataceae archaeon | reverse complement strand
CTGTATGTGCTTGACACTCCTGCCATAATACCATTCCCATGAATCTTAAGGTATAGCTGCAGTAAAAAAGAATATAATAACCTTATCCAACAACATGGAAATGAAAGGATAGGTTTTTGCATTTTCCGATGCGCCCTCATTATTTATTCTCGTGCTTTTGGAAAAAGGGGCTCTTCGGGCTTCATGTCCGGCTCAATGCTTTGAAAAGCTCTTTAATAGTCACAGGAAATCCTGCAGCATTGAAAGGGGAACTGCTAAGAAAAAGGTACTTCCTCCTGTCCCTTAAACAGAACTGGAGCGAAGTCGATGCCCTGGAAAAGGATCTGTACAGGACTTTCAAAGCGAGATCAAGATTCAAGAGCTACCCGCACCTGATCATACTTACGGACCAGTTTCAGAAGGATTTCCTTTCTAAGTACATTGAGAGGCATTACCCCTCTGTTGAGATTGTGAGTGTTTCCGGTACAATAAAGAAGCTCAAGGAAAAGATGTGAACTTCACTTTCCCTTTCTTCCAAGAAGTATGTTTCTTTCCTCCTCGGTCAGCATAAGCCTGGATGAAAGAGACTCGAAGGCTTTGCGGTCATGCTTATAGAGTTCCCTGAACATCCAGAACTGGCTTCCCGCAAGGTCCCTGCTGCAGTGCATGACTCTTGAGAGCTTTTCATGAACTGCCCTTCTCGCGCCTCTGGCCTGTTTCAGCCTTCCCATTTTTATGAGATACTGCGGAGGAAAATACCTGACATATTTTCTTTCACTTCTCCTGATGACTGATCTCAGGCCCCCGGCTATCTCCTGCACGTGCGCCATGAATGCGTAATGCTGCTTCCTGATCACGCGTCCCTTGAACACATCAGCGTTTGAAAGGTAGTCATAAGCATCTGCGAGGTCGTAAGGGTCTGTAGCAACCTGGGGCAGGTTATGGTCGATCCAGAGGATGTACTCGTCCGGCGATACGTCAGATGAATAAAGAGCCCTGAAGAGTTCCTCGTAGTTGAAGTTCCAGAAGGTCAGCTCCAGCACCTTGAATATGTCCTTCACGCTGTCCCTCTCCCAGAGTTCGAACTGCCCGGGGCCGGTTCCCTCTGAAAGATAGAGCATCGATTCCAGGTCATTCAGGATGGAACGCATGTCCTTCTCGTTTCTGTCCACTACTGCCTCGACTATGTTCAGCGGAATGCTGACTTCCTCCAGCTCCAGTATGCGGCTTATTCTTCCGAGAACTCTCTGTTTGTACTCCCTGTGCTCAATTGACCGCTTCCTCTTGTAGGGGTCCAGTGCGACAACTTCAGAAGTTTCAAGTATCTGCCTCCCGGCCGCTTTTCTCCTGAACCCGTAGTAATCATTCATTGTAAGTATGATCGGATTCTCGGTTCCCTTGATTATTCTGAGAAGCTCTGATAACCCGCCATAATCACCGCCAGTATCGCTTCTTCTTGATTCGAAAATGTTATCCGCCTCGTCTATCAGTATGATCTTGTCCGGCCCGGTTTTTCCTTCGAGCGAGGAAAACAGGTCTCTGTAGAGGGAAGCCATTTTTGCGATTCGCTTCATGCTCTCCGCGTTTCTCAACTCAGAAGCATTCATTTCTATTACGTTGAGGCCGAATTCGTTTGCAAGCGCATGGCTCACTGTTGTCTTTCCGATTCCCGGAGGGCCATGAAGGACAAGAGCCCTTTTTGTCCTGCTTCCGCTGATCCAGTCCTCAATCCATTTGACAATCCTTTTCCTGTCGTTCTCGGAGAGGATGACATCCGACATGTTCTTTGGCCTGTACCTGTCAGCCCAAGGCATCAATTACCGATAGTCATTCTAATAATTAAGTTGCCGAATCTGTTTATACCACAATATTTAATTTAACTGCTGCCCTTGCGGCACGTTGCTTAGCAGGAAAGCACCACTTCTGGTTCTTCAGAACGTTATAAACGCTCTTGTCGGGCTAGTAGGTATGTTCTTTCTTACAAGATTCATACCCCTTTCCTGGAGCATTCTCTCCTTTGGTCTGGCGTTTGCAGGCCTGTTCATGATAGTCAGCGACATAGGGTTTTCAACCGCCAACATCAGATTGCAGTCGCAGGGAGAGGATGAAGGCGTATGCAATTCAACCTTCCTGATCTCCAAACTGGTCTTTGGGGGCGCTTATGTTCTGCTCACTCTTGGCGCACTTGTTATCTGGGTCGTGGTACTGCGGCATGGATTCGAGTATACGCAGGAATTCTGGGTTGTAATTGCCATCATTCCGTATTACTTTTTCAGCGGTCTGGTGCAGGGAATAAGATCAGTCAATACAGCGAAGCTTAGGCCGGCAAGGATCGTGATACCATCAATTGTTGAGGTCATTCTCAGAAACTCAATTTTTGTGCTCGTTGCCCTGGCCTATTTTTACAGGGTTCCAGGAATGTCCCCTGAAGAACTGGCAATAGTTCTCGCAGGGGTCTACAGCTTCACATACACGGTGTTTTTTGTCTTTTCCTTCATCATAGCAAGGCCCTGGAAGTTCTCTCCGCCGAGCAGGAAGATGTTCACCAAATACATGGGAGTTGCCCTGCCCCTCGCTCTCTCAGGAATTGTGAGCACCATCAACCAGAACGTAGACAAGGTGATAATACAGTTCTTCTGGGGAGTTCACGCTACTGGAGCCTTCTTCCTGGACCAGAAGATAACCATGGTCCTGACAACTTTCACCATGTCAATCTCGATCTTCATGCTCCCTGTTCTCTCAAGAATGCACACGACCGGGACCAGAGAGGAAATGAACCTGTCTGTTAAGGAATTTGAGAGAATTGTGACGCTCATTTCACTTCCAATAGCCACTGTCTTTGGCATTATGTCCCTCTATGTTGTGAACATATTCAGCGGCTTTTTTGTGGACTATTACTACATTCTTTCCTACCTTTCACTTTTCGCAATAATTTCACTCAATTCATACCCATACTGGAACGCGCTCATTGCAAACGGGCAACAGAAGATGGTGGGCATAATAAATGCATCAGGCCTTGCCGTCAACATTGCCCTGAATCTCCTCACGATTCCACCAGAGGTGTTTGGAACCAGAATATTTTCTCTCGGCGTGCTTGGAGGGGCCGTAAGCACAGTCATAGCAAGCATCATCATGAACATAGCCTTCAGGATTCAGCTCTACAGGACTTCGGGTTCAAAGTTCAACTTCGAGCTTTTCAGGCTGCTTGTCCCGACTCTTGTCCAGGCCGTTTTCCTGTATTTCGCATCAATGTACCTGAAGCCATACGATATACTTATTCTCGGGCCTGTTACCATAATCTCCCTCGTTCTTTACACCCTTGTTTCAATTGCGATTAGAGAGATGTCCTGGGGCGAGCTGATAACATTCCTGAGAAAAGTCAATCCTCTTGAACTCTCAAAGGCGCTGAAGGAGGAGTGAACAGGATCATGTCACTGTTTCTCTTCTCCACAGATAATTGCCTGTCCATGCAAACTATGGTAATATCTTAAAGTGCTCTACAGAACTCACTATTCGGGAATGCCGATATGGATACTGTAGACTTTGATGAAGCCATGAAGCACATACACTCCGGCAGCAGGATCTATGTGCATGGATCAGCTTCCACTCCTGATTCTCTCCTGAAAGCACTTGTAGACAGGTGCAGTGAGATAGAGGACGTTACTCTGTACCACATAGAAATTGGAGGTTCCCTGCCCCACATGAAGAAAGAGATGAGGGGAAGAATCAGGGATGTCTCGCTCTTCGTGGGAAAATCCATGAGAAAGTATGTTTCTGACGGATCAACAGACTACCTGCCCATATTCCTCTCCGACATACCATGGTTCATAAGGGAGGAACTGAGGCCTGACGTGACTTTTGTAAGCGCCACTCCACCGGACTCACATGGATTTGTGAGCCTCGGCCCGACAGTAATAGGAATAAGGGCGGCAATAGAGAGTTCTGAAACAGTTATAGCTCAACTGAACGACAACGTACCCAGGACATTTGGCGATTCAACAGTTCCCCAGTCAGTAATTGATTATGCAGTGAGGCGTGATGAGAAACTGGTGGAAGAACCGGGCGCCAGGGTTACTGAAACTGAGGTCAGAATTGCAGAGCACATAGAACCGCTCATACCAAACAGGGCGACACTTCAGGCAGGAATCGGAAGCATTCCCGATGCAGTAATGCCGATGCTGAAGGACAAGCGTGACCTCGGAATTCATACCGAGCTGCTTTCGCTTGGAATGATAAACCTGATAGAATCTGGTGCCGTAACAAACAGGAACAAGAACATTGACAGAAATCATTCTGTAGCCACTTTTTCAAAAGGGCCTGAATATGTTTATGATTTCCTCGATGACAACCCCATGGTCCAGATGAGGGCGGTTGACTATACAAACGACACGGCCAACATAAGGAAAAATGACTATACTGTGTCAATAAACTCCGCTGTTGAAATAGACATATCAGGACAGGTTGCTGCTGAATCCATTGGCTCAAGAATAATATCCGGAGTGGGGGGGCAGATGGATTTTGTCCGCGGTGCTTCTCTTTCGAAGGGTGGAAAAGCCATCATTGCAATGGCATCTACAACAAGCAGGGGCGAGTCCAAGATAGTGCCTTTCCTGAAACAGGGAGCGGCTGTAACAACAACAAGAAACCACGTGCAGTTTGTTGTGACAGAATTCGGCATAGCCGACCTAAGGGGAAAGACCCTGACCGAACGGGCCAGGGAACTAATTGCGATAGCACATCCCGACCATACTGAAAGCCTGGAAAGCTATGCCCGGAAGATACTTCCCAATTTCTGATTGCCCGTTACACCATGTATTCTTTTCCGATCGTCTCCCGGGCGATTATGACCTTCATGATCTCCCTTGAGCCTTCGGCCAGCTGGAATGACCTGATGCCTCTCAGGGCCCACTCTTCCGGAGATTCTTTTGAGTACCCGTATGCGCCCTCCCACTGAAGGGCATCATTTATTGCGTCGAAAGCCCAGGTTGTTCCCACAAGTTTGGCCATGGCGATCTCCTTGCTGACTTCCATCCTGGTGAATTTCTTTTCGTTCTGTTCAAGTTCGTACATCCAGAGCGCCTTGTATCCAAGCTGTTGAGCAGCTTCAAGTCTTGCAACGTTGTCTGCAACCTGAAACTGCAGGCCCTGGTATTTTGCAATGGGTTTGCCGAAAGCGATCCTCTCCTTCATGTAATTGACAGAGCGCTCGACTGAGGAAAGCGCAGCAGAAACGCTGATCAGAGAGATGAGGCCGCGTGCGAACTCAAATCCCTCGTGTATGATCTTGAAACCTTCATTCTCCTTTCCGATGAGGTTCTTTTCAGGCACGTGAATACCGGAAAACCTGAAGCTGCCCCACGATGACCCCTCCCTTCCCATTTCCTCAGTGTAGGAAATGTCAAACGAATCACTGTACGGAAGATACAGCAAAGAGACGCCCCTTGTGCCAGCATCCTTCTTTGTTTTTGCTACCGTTACGAAGCCTCCGCCAATCTCCTTGATGTCGCGAATCAGGCTGATGAAAGCTTTCTCCCCGCTGGCGACAAATTCATCTCCAGACCGCGGTGCAACAGTGACCATAGAAGCAATGTCAGACCCGAAATTTGGCTCTGTGGACGCAATGCCAACTATCTTCTCTCCCTTTACAACGCCAGGAAGTAACTCTTCCTTGAGTTCTTCAGTGCCGTACCTGCTGATCAGGTACGACCATGCGTTATCGACAAGAAAGAGGACTGGAAGAGATGCTGTAGGGTCGGCTCTTGCAATTTCCTCCGCAACAATACCGGTTGTAATTGCGCCGGCATTCATGCCGCCGTATTCCTCTGGCAGGGTCATTCCCAAAAGCCCCATCTTAACCATGCCCCGGAACATTTCCGGAGGAATTCTCCTCTTCTTGATCATTTCAGGGATTCGGGGCACTATCTCCCTGTCACAGAATGCTCTGACAGACTCTCTCAACAGGTTCTGTTCCTCACTAAAAGAAAAGTCCATAATTATACCACTACAGCATAGCTTATGGGTATAAACAATCTTTCAGTAAAACACGAATAACAGCCATAAGTTAATCATGGCTATATCTTTAACCCATCAGTTCAGGGCCTGCCCGATTATCTGTGAAAAGTCTATCTTTGCTTTTGAAGGATCCTTTGAAATCAGAGAAACGCGCGACTCTTTTCTTTCGGCAGTAAACGTGTATCCGAGGTTTGTTGCCAGCTGTTCCGAGAATTCCTTTATCATTGTATGCGGCGGCATGTTGTCGATCGAAAGGTTTGTTATTGAAGAACCGACATGAACGTAGCCTTTGGACTCTATGAAGTCAGCATCGGCTGTTCTGTCAAGCCTGGTGTACTCATCCAGATAGGGCATGTTGACGTCCTTAACCAGTGTGTGCCTTATAACTTTCCTGGTGTTGAGAGATGGAAGAAGCTCCAGAGTCCTGTTGAAATTCTCCCACGCATTTCCCAGTGCGGGATTCAGGACCTGGTTGAATATTTCCTTATTCGGGCCGGCAACTGTAACGTATAGTTGCGTTGGAAGCGGATCCAGGCGCTCAAGTACCATCGGGAGAGTCCCGTTTGTAACCAGGAAAGTTGTCATGCCCCTCCTGTGGGCGAGTTCAAGAAATTCCCCAAGCCGGCTGTATATTGTTGGCTCTCCGGTGAGAGATATTGCAATATGCCTTGGCTCCTGTGATTCTTCCCATTTATCCCTTGGGACTTTAGGGTTGCCCTTGAATCCTGTCAGTAGTTTCTTGTGCGCCTTTATGGATTCTTCCAGAATGAATTCAGGATCGTCTTCGTCACTAATGTGCATGGAATCAAATCCCTGAAACCTCCAGCAGAAGCTGCAATTCTCTGTGCATGAGTTCACAGCGGGAGTCATCTGAACACACTGGTGTGACTTTATGCCGTAAAAAGTACCCTTGTAGCAGCCCTCCTTTCCGAGAAGTTCATTCTTTGTCCAGTGGCAGACCTTCACTGCCGAATGGTTTCCAACGAGACCATAATGCTGCTTCCTGTAAATCTGGGCATACTGGTTTTCCACGATGGTTAAAATTAGAACGATATTTAATTTTTCACATTCTATCAATTCACATTGATTCTAAATAAGAAAAAACAGAAGAATGTGAATATTGAAGTATAACAGAACTGCAAACGAAAAAGAAAAAGTGGTTGGATAAGACGCTCAGTCTTCTCCCATACCACCCATGCCGCCCATTCCGCCTGCTCCACCTGGTGCAGGGCCCTTGGACGAGGACCGTGTCGCTATGACATCATCAATCCTCAGGATCATCACGCCTGCCTCAGTTGCAGATTCGATGATTTGTTTTCCTACCCTGATCGGCTCAATGACGCCTGCCTTGTTCATGTCCTCAACTTCGCCAGAATAGACGTTTATGCCGTGGAATTTCTTCCCTTCAGCGTGTTTGCTCCTTATTTTAATCAGAACATCAATTGGGTCAAGTCCGGCATTCTCGGCAAGTGCCCTTGGAACTTCTTCAAGCGCGTTTGCAAATCTCTCGATTGCAAGCTGCTGCCTTCCTCCAACCTTGGATGCATATTCCCTGAGCTTTCCGGCCATCTCGCAGGCAGCGGATCCGCCTCCTGTGACATACTTGCCGTCTTCCACTGCAGCTGCAACCACATGCAGGGAGTCTGTGAGTGACCTGTCAATTTCGTCCACTACGTGTTCCGTTCCACCACGGACGAGTATGCTCACTGCCTTCGGGTTGACACATCCTGTGACGAAGGTCAGGAAATCGTCATCGAGCTTTTTCTGTTCCACAAATTCCGCCTTGCCGAGATCCTCCTTTGAAAGTTCGTCAACAGATGATATTATTGATGCACCGGTTGCTTTGGCCAGTTTCTCAATGTCGCTCTTCTTCACCCTTCTTACAGCGTATATACCTGCCTTTGCAAGGTAGTGCTGTGCGAGGTCGTCTATTCCCTTCTGTGTGATTAGAACATTTGCGCCCGTTCCCTTGACTTTCTCAACCATTTCCTTTAGGAGGTCTTCTTCCTGGGACAGGAATTTCTGAATCATTGAAGGGTCATCTATCCTGATGTTTGTGTCAAATTCAGGCTTCTTGATCTCCAGAGCCGCATTGAGAAGAGCAATTTTCGCTCCTTTCACGTAATCGGGCATGCCCGGATGGACTTTCTCCTTGTCCACTATTATGCCTGAGATCATTTCAGTGTCTTCTATTTCTCCGCCCTTCTTCTTGACGACCTGGATGTTATCAAAGTCTACAATGTATTTGTTGTCAACACTCTCTGCAACTGTGTTAATCACTTCGTATGAAATGTCTGAGAGTTTTTCCTTGCTGCTTGATGCGCTCTTGCTGCTCAGTGCAGTTCCAGCCATTTTCATCAGTAGATCCTTGTCCTTCTTGGAGACTTTCGCTGCCATTCCATCCAGTATCTTCTTTGCCTGGTCAGCAGCCATCTTGTACCCCTCAGATATGACTGTGGGATGCACGTTCTGCTTTATCAGGTTCTCTGCTTCAGAGAGCAGTGCTCCAGCGACAATAACTGCTGTGGTGGTTCCGTCTCCAACAAAACTGTCCTGTGTCTTTGAGACTTCGACCATCATCTTGGCGGCCGGGTGCTCCACATCCATTTCCTTAAGAATTGTGACTCCATCGTTGGTAATCACTATGTCTCCAAGGGAATCGACCATCATTTTGTCCATTCCCCTAGGTCCGAGTGTGGATCTCACCGACTGGGCTATCGCCTTTGCAGCCTCGATATTGTTCTGCATGGCATCTCTGCCGGATTCTCTTTTAGTGCCTTCTTTTAATATGAATATTGGTTGTCCACCCATCTTAAACACTCCGATGAGTAAAAATAAACTTCTATATAAGTGTTGCTAATTCT
>JBJKSW010000019.1:0-26103 GCA_046703525.1 Thermoplasmataceae archaeon | reverse complement strand
CCGTTCATCTATTCTTATCTGTATGGTTTGTTTTGCCATTACAATTACGTAATTGTAATTGGAAATATTAGTCTTCCGCATTACATTAGAAGGTTTCTTGACATAATTGCATTGAAATCCAGTTCTAGGTCCCATGGGTTTTCGGTCGAGCGCCCTGCTAATTGGGTCAACTGACTAATTAGTGTTTCTATTCCTCGTGAAGCAGGTTGCTTTCCAATAACAAATTAAGTTGTCGTTTTTGTTACCCCTGGTTCAATCTTCTCATCATTTTATGCAGGCAAAATCATTCACTGATAACTCAATTTGATAATTCAAACAAACCTGACAGATAGAATAACATTCATATGAAAGACTTCTGGGAATAGTCCATCTTCATGAAATTGACTGCCTGGTTCTAGGTGAGCTTACTGGATCTTACTGATACAGAAATTATCGCGCTTCAACAATAGGAGTATCGTGAAGATAAAGTAAAAATGCCAATTTTCTTGTGCTTGTTCTTGGAGGAAGATAAATTCCGCATACAATTGCTCTAAATCAATCGCCAATCATCAAAAACACAGTATTTCCAACCATTATAGAAGAGAGCCACTGGAGGGTTTCGATCCCCCGACCTGCTGATTACAAATCAGCTGCTCTGCCAGCTGAGCTACAGTGGCGTTGTAGATCCTGTAAGGCACCTAAAAGCGGGACATTTTAAAAATTTATCCCACTCATGAATGCTTCACACTCAACCTGAAATACCTACCAAATATATTATGATAAGAGCAAAAGAATTATCCGGAAGTCACCTTCTTAAACTCATCAATCGCGGCTTTTATCTCCTCAACGGAAGCCCCGCTCACTAGTGTGCTTATGTCGCCGGGGACCTGATCCAGATAGACCGCCTTGATAACTCTCCGCATTATCTTGCCGCTTCTTGTTTTGGGGAGCATTGACACGAAGTGGATCTCGTCTGGCACCGTTATGGGGCCCAGTTCGCTCCTGATCCTTCCCTTTATGGTCGAAACCATGTCGGCAGTGTGATCTACTCCTTCCTTCAGTATGACAAATGATACGATTGATTCACCCTTTATTGGATCCGGCTTGCCGAATACAGCTGCTTCAACGATTTCTTCAGACGAGACCAGAGCATCTTCTATCTCTATTGTCCCGATTCTGTGGCCCGATACTTTCAGTACTTCATCCGATCTTCCAAGAAGCCAGAAATAGCCGTCTCTGTCCCTTACACAGTAATCTCCTGTGAAATACCATCCGGGGAACTTTGAGAAATATGTGGACTTGTACCTTTCAGGATCGTTGTTCACGGTCAGCATCAATCCCGGCCAGGGCTTCCTGAATGCAAGGTATCCTTTCTCTCCGGTTTCCACTTCCTTTCCGTCCTCATCCAGGATGACGGGGTCTATTCCCGGCATTGGGAATGTTGCAGAACCCGGTTTCTGGTCCACCAGCCCAAGGTTTACAGACGGAGAAATTACGAATCCGCCGGTCTCTGTCTGCCAGTATGTATCGACTATGGGGCACCTTGACCTGCCTATTGTGTTGTAGAACCAGTTCCATGCTGCGGGGTTTATTGGCTCACCCACTGTTCCCAGGACCTTCAGCGAAGAAAGGTCATGAGAGAGGGGATAGTTGTCGCCGTACCTCATGAGGGCCCGTATGGCAGTTGGCGAAGTGTACAGTATGTTGACTCCATAATGTTCCACTATGTTCCACATCCTGTCCGGCTTTGGGTACGTGAATGAGCCTTCGTAAATAATTGACGTAAGGCCGAGTATCAGCGGTGCAAACACGATATAGCTGTGGCCCGTGACCCACCCTATGTCTGCGGCAGTCCATAGCCTGTCGTTCTCGTTTGGATCGAATGCCCATCGCAGTGTACTGGCCGTCCAGACGGCGTATCCTCCTGTGCCATGAACTATTCCTTTCGGCTTTCCTGTGGTCCCTGAGGTATAGAGAATGTAGAGGGGATCATTTGAGTCCATGACCTCTGGCTCAACGTTCTCCGTCCGGTCCATCACTATGTCGTCCCACCAGTAGTCCCTGTTCTCCTTCATCTGTATTTTTGAACCTGTTCTCCTGACCACTATTACTGTTTCAACCGTTGTGACGAGCTCAAGTGCCCTGTCAGCTATATCCTTGAGTTCAACTACTTTGCCGTTCCTGAATCCGCCATCGGCTGTGAGCAGTATCTTCGCCCTGGAATCGTTAATCCTTTCTGCAAGCGCTTCGGAGCCAAATCCTGAAAACACAACTGTGAATACGGCACCTATTCTTGCACACGAAAGCATAGCCACTATCGTTTCAAGGATCATGGGCATGTAAATGGCAACACGGTCGCCTTTTGAAACTCCAAGGTCCTTCAGTGTCTTGGAGAAAGAGTTTACCCTTCTCAGAAGGCCATGGTATGTCACTATCTTTTCTTCGCCGTTTTCCCCGAGCAGGATGAACGCTGCCTTGTTTTTCCTGAAACTCTCAACGTGCCTGTCTATTGCATTGTAAGAGATGTTCAGTTTTCCTCCAGTATACCAGCGGAAGAAGGGTGCATTGGAGTCATCAAGCACTTTGTCCCATTTCCTGTACCAGTCCAGTATGTTTGCTGCATTGGAAAAAAACTGTTCCTGGTTCTCCAGGGATTCCCTGTGCACAGATTTCAGTTTTCCAATATTGTGATTGTAGGAATCCTCCATCGGGAGGACGTTTCTATATTCATCAGCCATTGGGAGCTATTATAACTTGGACATATAAAACCGTATCAGGATCATATTACAAAACCGAGAAGAAGGCCGATAACCGGCGATATTATCCACGTAAGGACAACCACCAGAAACGGCCGCACAAATATGGCTTTCATCCTGTACGATAGACCTGAGCCGAATACACTTGATGTCAGCGTCTGTGTATTGGAAAGCGGAATGCTTACTATGGTGGCCGCCTCTACCATAACCGATGAAACAACCGTTGAAACAAGCGCGTTTGAATACCTGAGAGCATACATGTCTTCCCCCACTCTCCTGAGAACTCCTCCGCTCAGGAAAAAGCAACCGAATAGAATGCCTGCGACGACTGCAAGCTCTGATGTGATGTTGAAGCCGTAGAATGCGCCGATAAGGCCGATTGTATTCGCCCCCAGAGTGTAGGAAGTGAACAGCGCAGCTCCGACGAGAGCAACCCTGAAGAAGACGGTTGCGTTCCAGGCGCTCTTCCACCTGACTCCTGCAACGCGTTTATTGATGAAGTAGGATGCCAGTATGGCGATTACAGGTGCAAGGATCCAGGTTACGATCATGAATTCCACAAAAGGGTAGTTCACGCTGAAATTGTTCCTGAAGGCAAGGCCGATGCTCACGCCAATAAGTACCATGGTAAGCGAAAGCGGCGATCTCAGAATTTCTGCCACCGTGAAAATGATTATTGTTGCAAGGAAGAGAGATGCCACGATAGAATAGGAATGCGGAAGAAGGTTGCCGGATGCACTGGCCATCCTTGAACCTTCGGTCAGGAAGCCTGCAGAATAGCCGATTACACCAAGTATGGCGCCACCTGTCTTGCTGAATGTCCTTGATCCGACAAGTGCACCAACTGCAGCAGACAGGTTGTTTCCCGCCACTAGAGCCGAAAGAATGACAAGGAGTGCAATGTCTATTGCGGCTATCTCCAACATATTACTTGGCGATCGAGGATACTACAGTCATTACAAGATCGGAGATGTCTTCGCAGTCATCCAGCATATCATCGATCTTGTGGGCCATTCCCGTGACGTGGTTGAAGGCGAGGTAATTTATCTCATTCCAGTTCCTGTAAACTGTATCTATGACACTGTCCTTCATGTCATCAACTGTCTCTTCAAGCACTTCTATTTCCTTCCGTATCTTTCTCATGCTGTCTGTCTTGTCTGCCAGAAGTATTTTCTTCAGAAGTCCGAGCGCTTTGATGTTTGTCCTGAGCATTTCAGTGAATTCAATGTAGCATTTTTCTGTGAGTTCGCCGGATTTTGAGTCAAATGTTTTCCTCACCTGTGATACTCTTTTCACTTCCCTGCTTATGTAAAGTGACTTGTCAAGCAGATCGTCAAAAGTCTCGGTGAGGGAGAGCAGGTGCCCGAGAAGTGTGGCATTTATGGCTCCCTGCGTCACATCTCCTGATATTGCCATGGTGAGATCGTCCGCCTGCCTCTCGTTTTCCCTGATTTTCTCGTTGATCTCCTCCAGCTCGTTTTCATCGGCCCTCAGCATCCTGATAAGCAGATCAGATGCTTCAGAAGCATAATCCAGATAGGGGAGAAAATCTTTGAGTGCCTGGCGCTCCCCAAGCGTCATTAATCTTCTCAGGAACCCAAAATTTTGCATCTCTATATATTAGTTTCATTTATTTATTGGTTGGTATTTTCCTGCCTGTCCGAACTGATGCCTGTACTTGGGGTGGAAACAGGGTGTGCCAGCAAAAGTGAATTAAACGAGTGGATCATCTATGCTTGTCTGGATGTCAGCTGGGAAAGGGTGCATTTTCTGTGCCATTGTGTCTGGAAACTCAAAGGCTTTCGTTATCCATGAGGACGGGGAATTCATGGCATTCCTGGATCTCTACCCGAATATGGCAGGGCAGTCAGTGGCCATTCCAAAGGTTCATGCCGGAAACTATGCATTTGATATGCCCGGCAGTGACTTCCTTGCATTCATGGACTACTGCAGGAAAATAGGCAGATTGCTTGACAGGTCACTCGATTGCGGGAGAACTGCCATGGTGCTCGAAGGAACTCATGTGGAACACATACACGCAAAACTTTACCCCCTTTCCGGCACTGATAGTGAATGGCGGATGTTTTCCGCTCCCGGGACTGCCATGATGCCAGATTACAAAGGATATCTGACAACCAAGTCAGGGCCCAGGGCAGACGAAGTAAACCTGAAGGAGACAGCATCTCTGATAAGATCACACCGGGAGGGCTGTTCCGCTTGAACTATCCTGTCCTGTTTGTAACTGTCCTGATTTCGATCTTCTCTGTCCTGAATCCGTTTGGAGCAATGCCAACTCTCATGGCGCTTACAACCGGATATACACAATCCGAGAAGAAGATGGTCGTGAAGAGGGGCGTTCTTGTTGCCGGAGGAATGGTCATTGGTTTCATGCTGGTCGGGGTATACGTTTTTGAGGTTCTTGGCATTAATATTGCCGATTTCGAGGTGGCCGGCGGTATACTGCTGTTCACGGTGGCACTTGACATGCTGCAGGGCCGGATATCAAAAACAAAGCTGACAAAAGAGGAAAGGGAGGAGTCCATGGAAAAGGAGTCTGTAGGCGTCGTTCCCATAGGAGTGCCTCTCCTTGCTGGCCCGGGGACCATAACTACATCAATCATTTACTTCAATTCACCCGGAATAACAATAACAGGAAGGGTGCTTGTTGTTGTGGCAGTCGTAATCGTCATACTGCTGGCTTACGTCCTGCTCACTCTCTCCACATATTTCTTTGACAAACTGGGAAAAACCGGTTCCATGATCATATCCAGAATAATGGGGCTGCTTCTCGGAGCACTGGCAGTCGGCTTCATAAGCGAGGGTATAATAGGCATAGCCAGGTTCTACGGACTTATTTAAGCACTATTCCTCTGCACGGCATTCAGCACTGAAAGGTACTCTTCATAGGAAAGCTGGCCTTCAGCCGTTTCATTGTCATATCTTGCATATGCGGAATCGGAGATAAGAATGAAGGAAGCCATGCGCATCGCAGCAGATTCCGGCCCCATTGGAACAAAAGTGAACGGTTTGTCGCTTTTCTCCCTGAGACCTGCTAATAAGGCCGCGTCGTGGAGAAATTCTGAATTATTCCGGTAAAATGCAGCAGCCTTGACCATGTCTGCCGGGGAATCAATCATTTTCTCAACAACATCAAATGATATTGTGCCGTCGTACACATGACTGGAGGCTATGAGCGATGATTCGAGTGGATCGAATTCATACATGAGTGAATAATCTATATCTATTGCTGCCACGTTATATTGTGCAGCTATGCCACTATAGAGCAGTGTTTCTTTTCTTTCCCCCCTGTAGGTGAAAATGAAGGAGATGCCCAATTTGTCAAGTTCGGGAAGCAATGTTTCAAGATCCTTTTCAGACCTTCCGGCAAAGAGATCGTACCTGATCTCATATATGCGATCAGCAGGAAGTGTTGACGACCTGAACAGGTCAATCAGAATTCCCGATCTCTCCTGAAACAGTGAAACAAGGATTTTCTTGCTGTTTTTTCCCACCAGATGGTCCCCGATCTTCAACAGTTTTTCCGCCATTTTCCCAGCAATCATTTATAACGTAATGAATATTTCAGCAACAGATATGCATGTTTAAGATCACAGTAGTGTCATCGCCGGCCAGGGTGCTGGAAAATGATCTCGACAAGACAATTGCATACTTTCTATCAGACATCGGATATATACCAAGGCTGAAACCGGAGACAGACTACAGGAGCATATACAGGTCTGCGTATTTCAGGCTCTTCAAGGAGTGCTTCCTGGTATACGGGGACAGGTACTGGACGGGCGAAGAACTTCTGGCATACCTCAAGACAAGCAGAACGACTCTGTACAGGCACCTGAACAAACTCAAAACAATGGACATACTTGAGGAACAGCAGGACGGCAAGTCCAAGAAATACAGGCTCAGGTCGGTCAACCTCATGAGGGCCTGGAACTGGGTGGAAGTCAACCTGAAAATGGCACTGGACAACTACAAGAAGACTGTTGAAAGCATTCAGAGGCTGCTTGCAAACGATGGAAAGTGAACTGCAGACGAAATAATTTATTAAGGTTCTAAATTATCACGCTGATTAGTTTGCCGAATCTGATGAACATTCTGTCAGGATTGGGAATTCCTATGGATATGATCGAAATTAAAAAGGGCGGAAAATACACTGTGTTTTCCAATGGGGGACTGGAAGAGCCTATGAAGACTCAGGGCGAATTTGTTGGCTACACCATACTCGGCGAAGAAGGCGCAATTGTTTTCAGGGTAAAGGAAAAGGGCACAAAGTCTGCAGCGACCCTGAGGCTCATTCCTGTGTCAAGCCTTTACTACATAGAGTTCAGCGACAAGGACATGGTCAAGAAGAAAGAGGAAAAGAAGGACGATTCCGAGAAGACCAACTATATAAGCTGAGTGCTGCATATTTCCGTATATACGGGACCTTCAGGAGTGAGTTCACTCCTGTAGAAAACAACACTCTCGAAATCCAGCTCAATGTTCTTGCCGAGCTTTTCGTATTTCGATACGTCTGCAGGTCGCCCTCTGGACCTTGCCAGCGTAATATGCGGCCTGAATTTTTTCTGATCGAATTTTGCCGGGCACTTCCGGGCCAGCGTGTTCTGGATCTCAACAAGCTCGGGCGAGTCAATGAGGAGAACAAGAACATTTGCACGGCGGGGAGATGGAAATCCTGTAACCCCTGATGTTCTGGATGAAAAACCTTTGCTCCGTATTTCAGAAACAGCCCTGCATATGGATTCAGCTTCTTCTCCGGTTATTTCAGGAAAGAAGAGCATTGTTACGTGCCTCTGGCCTTCCCTGACTGTCCGTATTGATCTGTCCCCTCCCAGATTTTCCGCTATTCGGTCCACCTGGGCTGATTTTCTGTAAAGAGATGCAATGAAACCTCTCATGTTTTCACGCCTGTGCACTGCAACATGAAATGCAATGATTTCAAGGTTGCCGAAAATAAGTCAGTTTCCGCATAAAACATCGCAGATCGCAGCATGCATTCGCCTGCCGGACGGAGCAAAAAGTGAATTAACCATAAGCCGTTTGGATCTTTATGAGGTCGGTCAGCATGACGGGAAAGATTGAGACTGAGAGAATAGAACAGCTGTTTTCAGATACGCTGGGCGAGGTTGAATTCAGGATGCACCATTCCGGAGACAATTCAAGCGTCACTTTCATGTCTGGAACCAAATACTTTCTCAGGACAAACGACTACATAGGCTTCAGCCTGATGATATTCTATGACGGTGCTAAATCTGTCATAGATTTCGGAAGGACAGGAGGGGGTTCCGGCATCCTCGGCATAAGGATGGGTGCTGGAAACAAGCTTGAGGAAAGGTTCCTGGAATCGCTTTCAGCATTTGCCAGGGAGAATGGATACAGCATCTCGGAAAACAGCATGGTCTGATTTTCCCGCATATCGGTGGCGTGCATCCCTATGAGGAAAACATGCGCGGATGAACATTATTATCCCTGATGCATATACCAGAATATGTCCAATGTTCCAGAGGATCTGAAATATACCAAGACCCATGAATGGTACAGGATTGAAGGCGATGTCCTTACAATGGGAATAACAGATTATGCCCAGCACCAGCTGACAGACATTGTCTATGTGGAATTTCCGAAGGTTGGCGATTCGAAGAAGAAAGGGGATGTTCTCCTCACCGTTGAATCAGTCAAGTCAGCCGAAGACGTCTATTCCCCGGTCACAGGCGAGATTGTCGAGGTTAACAGTGCACTTGACAAGACGCCGGAAGACCTGAACCGGGACAGCTATGCCAACTGGATGGTCAGGATCAGGATCACTGATGCGCAGAGCGCCTCCGGGATGGGGCCTGATGAATACAAAAAACTCATAGGCGAATAGACTTTCAGATGAGCGGCAGAAAAGACCAGTACTATTACAGGGCCAAGAAGGAGAACTACAGGAGCAGGGCTGCCTTCAAACTGGCAGAACTGCAGGATAAGTTCTCTGTTATCGGCAGCCATGACTGCATTCTTGAGCTGGGTTCTTCCCCTGGGGGCTGGTCCCAGGTGATAAAAGAAAACACTGACGGGCCCGTTCTGTCTGTCGACAGGTCTCCGCAGGATGATATTGAGGGCATAAGGTTTCTTCGCGGTGACATATTCTCACAGCGGGTGGTTGATGAAATCTCCGTATTTCTGAGGGAGAACGGCAGGGGATGCTTTGAGCGCATCCTTTCCGATACGATGGCAAAAACAAGCGGAATAAGCCACCGGGACCACGCATTATCCGTCGAGCTGGGGGAAAGGGCAATGGAAATTGCCGGGATGTTCCTCTGCGATGGGGGTTCTGTCCTCATGAAGCAGTTCCAGGGTGACATGACACAGGATTTTCTCAGGAAACACAAGCCGTCCTTCAAAGAATCAAGAATTACGAGCACGAAGGCCACTCGTGGGGGAAGCAGCGAAGTTTTCCTGTTGTTCAGGGATTTTCACCGGAATAAGGAGTGAACCCCTCATCTGCCATCATTGCCTTGAACCTGCCGCATTTTTCGTATTCCATCACAAGAAAATTCTTCTTCAAGCCTGAATTCCTGAAGTCGTCCATAAATGTGGAGAACATGTTCTGAATTCTCATCTCTTCAATCTTCAGGAGGCGGGGGCTCCTTGTCATGACACGGTCCCACTCCAGGACAAACTCCTCTGGTGTGTCCTGCGGGAAGCGCTTCCTGCTTATTGTCCTCTTTCTCACGGAATGAAGCATCAGGTCCCTTGGCCGCACGGTGTTCGAATACAGATCAGAAAACTGGTCTTCGGGGAAATCGAGGCCCACAATTTCTTTTCCTGTTTCTTTTGCATAAGTTACCGGCTCTATGAATATGGGCGGGGGCGTCATGACTTCACCATACCGTGAGAGTGCAACTCCATACAGTATTTCATAATCGCTCATGTTGACCTCGAACGGTTCGTCGAGGAACTTCTTCAGCCCTTCCACTTCCTCCCGGGCAATGCAAACGTAGATCCTGTCAGGATCAACAGCAGCCAGTTCTTCCTTGAGCTGGTCTCCGTCTCTGATCAGGCCCTTGATGCCGCAGAAAAAAAATAATCTCCTTCCGTCCCTCCAGACGTACTCCTCAGCTTTCATCTGGAACTTTTCTTCTTTGCAATAAGGCTGAGCAGGTCGCCCGGCTCTTCTATCTTTGCCAGGTCATCAACGCTGACAACAGGGCAGCCGTGGATTCTCTCCTTGTCTGTCTTTGTTCTTGGCACTATGATTGATTCATTTCCAATAACATCAGCAATATTCTTCATGGACTCTATCCTTGAGCTCTTCACTATCATGTCGCGGACCAGGTCTATCAGCACTATTGACCTCATTTCCTCAGTGAGAAGGGCATCAAACGGTGTCCTCCTGAAATTCAGCATGCCTATGCCAATGGAAGAAAGTGCAGAGAATATTTCCCTGGTGAAGTCGTCTATCATGCTTTCCTGCGACCGGGCGGCTGAGACTTTCCTGAGCTCATCCGAAAGGTCTAGGTCGCTGGTTATGTCTGTGCCGAATAGCCTCTCCAGCTTCAGGAATACGTCAATTGTGGCAGCACTGCCAGATTCGTAAAGGGAGATGGACCTTCGTGAAATTCCAACCTTCCCGGAAACATAGCCGATGGAATAACCGTGCATTTCCCTCTTCTCGTGCAGCTTTTCACCGTTTATTGAGACGTAGAAGCCGCCGGGGCCGGAATAAACAAAGGGTTTCAGCCCGTCAACGTAGTCGAGGAAGGTGGGCACAGTGAGAATCGGAACCTTGTGCCTGAAATATACGACGCCGTCTTCAAGAGGCCCGTTGCTTGCCTTGTTTCCTATCACAACTGCAACCGCGTCTATTGCGCCTGAAAAATGGACAAGCTCCATGGAATTGGATTCCCTGAAGGTGTCAATGTTGTGGAGAATCTTGATTATGAATATTTCATCCTCTCTTCTTGCTATCATATCGAATGATACGAGGCCCGTGAGGCCCTGGTTGGAAACAACAAACCCCCTGTTGTTGAGTTCACGGTAAAGCAGCGTAATAGCCAACTTTCTGAAATCTTCCACTAAGGCATGTATAAAAATCAGTATATTAACTTTGCCAAAAAAACAGGTAAGATAACGCTCATTGGCTGAACACTGCGTGTTCTGGAGTCAGATGCATCAGGCAACGGATTCGTTCAGCCGTGTAACCAGCTTCTTCGGGCAAGCCCTCACTTCGCACTTTGGGCAGACATAGCTGTCAGACTCCATGTCTGGCGACTCTATGACTATTTTCGATATGCAGGAACATTTTTCAAGCTCCTCAAAGATCTTCTCCGGAATGGGAATGTCAAAGGTTGCCCTGACGTAATTGTCATCCCTCTTGTCATTTATAGCGCTGAGTTCAGACAGATGGCAGAGATAGCTTGATGCCGTTGAAAGAAAAGTCTCCAGGCTCTTGTTGAAGCAGCCTTTCATTGGAATTATGGTCACAACCTCGCAGCCCATCAGCGACGAGGCGGCAGTCCTGTCAACGGTCGGCCTGATGCTTGCCATCACTGATTTCAGCTCTTCCCTTGCCTCGATGGCCCTGATTGTCTCATAGACTGTCCTCCTGTTCACAGAAAATGCCTTGGAAACCTCACTGATCGATATCTCTATGTCATTCAGGTAAAGTTTTCCGTTCCTTACAGAGATGCCATGGTCGAAAAGGCCGCTTACTATTCTGTGTTTTGTCGGTGACTCTTTGAAGTACTGGTCGAGGATCAGGAACATTTAATCTAACATACTTTAATAGTATATATAGTCCATATTTGACACGCGGAAGAACAGGCGGATGAGTTCTGCACCTTAATACCGTCCTTTACCATCTTCATTTTTCAGGCATAGAACACTTTTGCTTTTCCGGTACAGCAAAACAGTTATTATTCAAGGCATGATGGAAGAGGGAAATACATTGGAGTTACCTTTTTCACTGAGGGATTACCAGAAGAACCTTCTTGGTTTTATCTCAAAATCCCTCGTAAGCAGCTATGGTGTTGCAATAGAATCCCCGACAGGATCGGGGAAGACGCTGACAGGCTTGCTGGGAGCCATAGAGCTCGTCAGGAGCCAGGGGAAGAAGATACTGTACCTGACGAGGACGAACTCACAGCAGGACCAGGTAATAAAGGAACTCAGAAGGCTTTCAGGCACTCAGAGGCTGCAGGTAGTGCCGCTGCAGGGAAGAAGCAACCTCTGCATCCTGCACAAGGAAGTTGAGGATTCGGAACAGTTCTCCGCTGAATCACTGTCCCGGTTCTGCTCATACAGGAAGAAGAGGGTTATGAACGGAGACCAGGATGCCTGCAGGTTCTTCAACCCCAGGCTCAGGGATCCGGATACACAGCAGTACATTTTCGAGAGCATACCGACGGCCGAGGAGTTCTATGAATATGGGGAGGAAAAGGTGATCTGCCCCTATGAGAGCCTCAAGTATGCACTGAAGAGGGCAGACGTCGTGATTGCGCCTTATTCATCATTCATTGCGCCTGTAATGGCAGAAAGGCTGCTGCATAACTGGGGAATTTCCAGGGAAGACCTTGTGATCATACTGGATGAGGCCCACAACCTTCCATACATCGCACGGGACGTTTCCTCATTCGAGATTTCGGTACACCAGATAGGGCTGGCGGAGAAGGAGGCACTTGAGTTCGGCGATTCTGAGCTTGCCGAGCGGATAAGAGCCACTGACTTCACGGAGATGGCAAGGAATTCCATCCTCACGATGATGAGGGACATGCTTGGAGAATCGGAGGAACTCAGGATCAGGCTGGAAGAATTCAGGGAGAACATAATGATCCAGAACAGGCTCTCTTCAGACAAGTTCAAGTCGCTGGCCAATTATTTTGAATTCTTCGGAGAATACATAGCCGAAACAAAGGAGAAGGACGGCAAGGTTCCGCGTTCGCACGTCCTTTCACTGGCATGGAACATACTGCGCTGGGAATCCGCAGAATCAGACAATTTCGTTTCGATACTCTCTAAGAAAAAAGACGGCTCCATATACGCTCTCTCTCTTGAACCCGCTGAACTGCTGGAACCGCTGAGGAAATCACGCACCATACACATGTCAGGAACGCTTCAGCCGGTAGACGTTTACAAGAACATAACAGGCTTTTCTGAAATGCCGCACAGGATAGTAAGGGACATGTTCCCTGAAGAGAACAGGCTCATAATCTACAACGATGACATATCAACAAAGTTTGCTGAATTTGACGAAAGCGAAGCGGACAGGATGCACGACTACATTGACAGGATCGTATCATCTGTGAAGAGGAACACAATAGTGTTCTTCCCTTCGTACGTCTCAATGGAGGCTGTTGCAACAAAGCCCTTCTCGTTTCAGGCTCTCAGGGAGAGCAGGGAAATGGACCAGATAGAGCTCCAGGCACTCATAAGGGAGTTCAGGAATGGAGGGAAACCACTCTTCGCCGTTTCAGGAGGAAGGGTCTCGGAAGGCGTCAATTTCCCCGGGATCGAGCTGGAAATGGTGATCATAGCCGGAATTCCCTATCCCAGGCCGGATGCCGTCCAGAAGTCCATACAGGAATATTATGAGTTCAGGTTCCACCGGGGCTGGGAATATGCTGTCACGTTCCCGACAGCCATCAAGATAAGGCAGGAGATAGGGCGGCTCATCAGGGACCAGGAGGATGTCGGCATGGCGGTAATACTGGACAGGAGGGCAGCATACTTCAGGAAATACATCCCGGAGATGAAGCTGTCAAAAGATCCTGTTATGGATGCAATCACATTCTTTTCCCGGAAAGGCTGAAAATTCACAGCACATGTGATATAGTGCTTTGCCATCAGCTAAGAAATGCCTGGCAGGGGTTTTGACTGGTCCAACATCGTTTCGCAGCTCACGGCGGAGCGCGTCAGGAAATGGCTGATAGTCGGCATTCTGATTGGCATAATCGCCGGGCTCGGCGCTTTTGCCCTTTATTTCAGCATAAACCTTGTCACGCATTATGTACTGACCGGCATCTCTGGGCTGAACACGCCCCCTGTGGGCTCAACAGGCAAATATGTGTTCCCTTCCTACAGCAGGTACCTTATACCTGTTTCCACGACTCTTGGAGGCCTGCTTTCCGGCTTTATCGTATACAGGTTTGCACCAGAGGCTGAGGGGCACGGGACTGATGCTGCCATAGACGCATTCCACAACAAGGACGGCAGGATAAGAAGGCGGATCCCCATTGTCAAGACAATTGCTTCGGCCATAACAATAGGGTCGGGAGGCAGTGCCGGAAGGGAAGGCCCGACCGCACAGGTTGCCGCGGGCTTCGGGTCCTTCATTGCAGACGTTCTTCATCTCGACGACCACGACAGGCGCATTGCAATGGCTTCCGGGATAGGGGCTGGAATCGGCAGCATTTTCCTGGCACCGCTTGGAGGCGCAATTCTAAGCACCGAAATCCTCTACAGGAGGGACTTTGAGGTTGAAGCACTTATTCCGTCCATTATAGCATCTGTGACAGGTTACCTCATAGTGGGATACTATTTCCATTACCAGTCCCTGTTTGTTATACCAACTTCCACAGTATTTGCTGATCCTGTGAATCTTGCCCTATATCTTCTGATTGGCATCCTTGCCGGCCTTCTTGGAATATTTTACATCAAGGTGTTCAACTTTTTCACCGCGCTCTTCAAGAAAATGAAGAGTGTGAGCGTATATCTCAGACCTGCAATAGGCGGTCTCGCTGTCGGCCTTATTGCCATGTTCCTTCCAGAAGTTCTGGGGCTTGGGTACGGCTGGACACAGCAGATATTCAATTCTGAACTTGAGCTTCCCCTGCTCATTCTGGTCATACTCATATTCGCAAAGATCATCGCAACTTCTCTCACCATAGGATCAGGCGGCTCAGGCGGGGTGTTTGCACCCGGAATGGTCATTGGTTCGTTTCTGGGCATCACAGTATTCACAGTGTTCCATCCGTTCTTTCCTGAAGTCACCGTTGCTGAGGCTGCAATAGTGTCGATGATATCATTTTTCGGTGGCGTTTCCAAAGCTCCCATCTCCATTATTATTATGGGCACGGAAATGACAGGCGGCTTTTCCCTCTTCCTGCCGATAATGCTTGCAACTGTTGTTTCATATTTCATAACGGGAGAGAAGTATTCAATATACAGCAAGCAGGTTACCGACAGGTCTCAGTCGCCGGCACACGCAGACGAGTTCAGGCAGCCGCTGCTTGACCTTGTCTCTGCCTTCGACGGAATGAAGAGGGATTACAACTGGGTGGAGCCCGGAATGACACTCCGGGAGGCGGTAACAGTCCTCAGGCAGACAAAGACGAAGGCAGTCGTTGTGCAGGAGGACGGCATTCTGATGGGCATACTTTCCATGGAGAGCATAGACCAGGACAAGGATCTGTCAAAGATGGCCGTGTCTGAGGTCATGGACACTTCCCCAGCAGTGCTGAAGCCTGACGAGACACTGCATAAGGCTCTTGACATACTGTCCAGGAGCAGCACGGGAATACTGGTTGTGGCCGATGACCAGAGAAGGGTTCTCGGAACTGTTGGTTTCGCGCAACTTGCGGAATCCTACAACAGGGAAGTAAGGAAGGCTAAGTTCACGCCTCCGTGAAATCATAAACCATAATAGCAATATCCTCATTATTGTCGTGAAGGAGACGGAGCACCAGAAGGCTGGCATAATAAGGGAATACAGAGTGGAAGACCTGGATGAAGTTGTTTCACTTGCAAACAAATCCATGTCCGAATACTACACCAGGACCCTTATTCACGATATATCAAAAGACTGGCCCGAGGGATTTCTTGTCTATGTCCTGAACAACAGGCTTGCCGGATTCATAACAGGATCAAAGTACTCCAAGACGGAGGCGAGGATACTTCTCCTGGCTGTTGAGGATGGATACAGGAGAAGGGGATACGGCAGGGCCCTCATGAACGAATTCATCAAGACATGCATGGAAAATTCCATCCTGAGCGTAAGGCTTGAAGTCAAGACAGACAATACAGGAGCCATCAAGTTCTACAGGGATTTCAGGTTCGTCATAACATCTGTTCTGAAGAATTACTACAGCGATTCGTCAGACGCATACCTCATGTGGAGAATGCTTTGACATCATGATGTCGTAACTATATTCACTATGTCTCCGTCAGAGAGAGTGTGGTCGATCCCGACCCTCCTGCTCTGAATCTTTGAGCTGTCGCTTATTACGTTTGCATACCTGAAGGATGAGATCATCTGCCTGCTTATCCTCCTGCATACGTCCCTGACTGTTGATCCGTCACGGAGTATGAGCGGCTGCTCCTCGTCAACGTGCCCTGACTTCTCCCTCAGGTAGATCCTCACGAGCCTCAGTTCCCTGAAAATTGTCTCCTTTATTTCTTCAATGCCCATGCCCGTGGATGCCGATGCCAGAATTGTCTTTGTGCCCTTTGGAAGCTTACGTGCCAGCTTTTCCCTGTTCACGCCAAGATCCGACTTGTTAACAATAACCAGTGACGGAAGATAAAGGAAATTTCCCCTGAGCGTTTCAATAAGATCATCCTGCGTGATCTTCTCACGTATGTAGACTTCTGCATTGACAACCTTGAATTCACGGAGTATTTCCCTGATCTGGTCCCTGTCCACTTCCATCCTCCTCGGTGCATGGATCCTGATTCCGTTCACGCCCGTCCTCTTTATGGATACGTTTTTCCTTCTCCTGTTCAGGGCAATGCCTGAGAAATAGAGCTCATCATAAATCTTCTCAAGCCCCCTGGCTTCAGGATCTGTTACTATGACAATTAGGTCGGCCGATCTTACGACACTGAGTATCTCCCTTCCCCTGCCTGAACCTGATGCGGCGTTCTCTATTATTCCGGGGAGGTCAAGTATCTGAATGCGTGCTCCCTTGTAGTTCAGTGTTCCCGGGATGACTGTCAGCGTCGTGAACGCAAAATTGCCTATTTCGCTGGTTGCATTTGTGAGCTTGTTGAGGAGGCTGCTCTTCCCGACGTTGGGGAAACCGACAAGAGCAACTGTTGCATCGCCGGATTTTGGAATGGAGAATCCTGTCCCTCCCCCTTTTCTGTGGCTTTCTGCCTCCATCTGAAGACGCGCGAGCTTTGCCTTGAGCATGCCTATGTGGTGCTCTGTGGCCTTGTTGTAGCTCGTCTTGTTTATTTCTTCCTCTATTTCCTTTATCCTGTCCTCAATGGTTGCCATTTGCCTTCTCTCTAGTTGCTTCGGTCAGAGTGTATGCGTATATGGATTCAAAATCGAATCTGTCCTCCCTCTCCCTCTTGAATGAATATTCCGGGAATTCACTTATAAGCTTGTCGATGTCGGTGAGGTCGGAAAGTATCATTCTTATCTTTCCGCCTTTCGCCAGATGCTTTCCCGCGTCGACCAGAAACCTGGAAGTGACTTCGAAACCGTCCTTTCCGCCATTCCACTGCTCTGCGCCCTCAAATTCGTCCTCTGATGGCAGGTATGGCGGATTGAATATTATCTCGTCGTATTTTCCATGGATACTGCTGAAAAGATCTGAATCCACAAGCTTCATTGAAATTCCGTTGAGCTCCATGTTCTTTCCCGCGCAGGCAAGTGCTTTGCCAGAAATGTCAGAAGCAGTGACGTTACAGTTTCTCAGGGCACAGTAGATCGCCAGCACACCGGTTCCTGTTCCGATTTCAAGCACATTGCCAACGCATCCCAGTATCCCTGAAAGCAGGTAAGTGTCTTCAGATGGTTCATAGACCCCTTCGCATACTGTGTATTTTACGTTCCTGAAACTGTTCAAGACCAGACCATATTCCGAACTGTGATATGTGCATTGGTATCTTTCTCTGCCCGAAAGCAGGGTCTCATCTCCACTCATGATGAATATTCTTTAAAGAGGGGGTTGTGCTGTTTCTCCCGGAAAAGTGTGCTCGGTTCCCCGTGACCCGGCAATATCATGTAATCCTCTTCCATGGAGAAGAAGTGCCTGAGAGTTCTTCTCATTTCTCTGTCTGAGCCTCCGATGTCCGTCCTGCCGATGGAGCCTCTGAAGAGTGTATCTCCCGTAATCATTGTCTTTCCCGAAATCAGTGAGATGCTTCCCGGCGTGTGTCCCGGAGTGTGAAGTATTTCCACCTCAGATTGGCCCAGATTAAAACGGGATTCTGAAATGAGTTTCGGTTCAGGGAGGCCGAAACTGATGCTGAACCATTTTCTCGAAAGTTCAGGCGAGCTTGAGAAGAGAGATGCCTCGTCCCTGTGAATCATGAATTCGCAACCGTACCTCTTCTGGAGCTGCTCTGCCGCCATGATGTGGTCAAAGTGCGAGTGTGTGGCAATCATTGAGACTTCGGTGCAACCCGTTCTGTCTATCTTGCCGGCAATTTTCTCGTGTTCCGCCCCCGGATCAACTACCAGAAGGCTGTCTCCGGATCTCAGGAGATAGCAGTTCGTTGAGAGCTGCCCCACTGTTATTGCCTGGATCTCAATCTCTTCATTCAAGGCTGATTTCCATTCTCTTGTTGTGGCGGCCCTTGCTCTGGATCCTGTTCAGTGATATCCTCCCCACTTCAGAAGTGTTTGCAACGTGGGTTCCGCCGTCTGCCTGCATGTCTATGCCCTCTATCTCGATTATCCTGATTCTGTCAAGAGACATGAGCAGCTTCCTTCCAGGCTCTGTTCTTGCAAGGCCGTCAATTGACAGGGCCTCTTCCTGTGACATCTCCCTGATGTTGACGTTGTGCCTCCCCTCCACAATTGCGTTTGCAGCATCAATTATCGACTGCGCAGAATCCTGGTCGAGCTTCTCGAAGTCAAAATCCACCCTGGCATGGTCGTCGTAGATCTGGCTTCCCGTAATTATTATGTCCGGCCTGTCCATTCTGTGCACTGCTGCGTCTATTATGTGTATGGCGGTGTGGAACTTCATGTGCGCGTAGCGTTTCTCCCAGTCGAGTGAAAGAGTGACCTCATCACCTGGAGACAGAGGCGAAGGGGATTCAAGCACATGGTCGACCTCATCCCCATTCTTCCTGGCTTCCTGTATCCTGGCTTTCAGCCCGTTTGAGATGAGCTCCCCGGAATCAGACGGCTGCCCTCCACCGGTGGGATAGAAAATTGTCTTTTCCAGCCTCAGTGTGTTTCCTTCAACGCCCGTTATCCTTGATGTTATTTCCCTGACATAAGAGTCGTTAAGGTATAGCTTGTCTGTCAATGTGATCTAATGCATTCAAGACTCATATTTAAACCTGATTTCATGGCATGTGGCATGCCGGTGATAGACAAATTTGATTAGCAAAGCTTAAATAACGATGTACAATTCAAAACGGATTTACAATGGGAATGATCAGAGACGAAGACAGAAAATATCTGGAAGAGGAATTTAACAAGAACCTGAAGCAGGAAGTTGACCTGGTTGTTTTCACTTCAGATGACAGTGAATGCAAATACTGCAAGGAAACAAAAGAGCTGGCTGAGGAACTGGCCGGAATAGACGGCAAGATCAAGCTCACAGTTTATGATTTTGAGAAGGACCACGAGATGGCAGAGAAGTACGGTGTTGACAAGTATCCCGCCACTGTTGTTGCCAAGAACGGGGACCAGGACGGAAGAATAGTGTATTACGGCATACCCTCGGGATATGAGTTCGGATCACTCATAGAGGATCTGAAGAATGTTTCAAGGAACGAGGCGGAAGTTTCTTCAAAGGCCATGGAGATTGTTTCCAAGATAGACAAGCCAATGAAGATACAGGTTTACGTCACACCGACGTGCCCGTACTGCCCCAAGGCAGTCGGAATAGCGCACAAGTTTGCCCTCCTGAACAAGAACATAACGGGAGAGATGATTGAGGCATCTGAATTCTACAAGGAATCAGAAGAAGCAGGCGTGTCTGCTGTTCCGCACATTGTCATTAACGGAGACGTCAATTTCGTTGGTGCACAGCCCGACGAGGTATTTGCAGAATACCTTCTTGAGGCATACAACCACAACTGATTTTTTTCCAACTTTTTTTCTTTTTTTTGCATAAACTAATTTAACTATTGACCTGATCGCATATTTCATGAACTCTTTTGAAACTATGAAGGAAGTGCTGGCAGGTGTGACAGTTCCGGAAGATGCGCTCAAGTCCATGACCGGAAAGATATTTCTCTTCAAGCCCTCTGATTCGCAGGAATTCTATGTGGAAGTCACGCAGGAAGGCCTGAACCTCAAGGAAGGGGGCAGCGAAACGTCCAGCGTGAGCATTTCTGGCTCAGACAGCACAATAGCAGACATACTGAGCGGCAAACAGGATGCCGTGAGCGCCTTTCTCGGAGGAAAGATAAAGGTGTCCGGAGATGTTATGCTTGCACAGAGGATAGTTTCACTCATCAAGAGAAAGTGATTGAAATGGCTGTCCGGAAAGTTGCTGTTATCGGATCTGGCCTCATGGGCCATGGAATAGCTGAAGTATTCGCACTGAAGGGTTTCCAGGTGCACCTCTATGACATATACGAGGAAGCACTGCAGAAGGCAAAAGAAGAGATCGCGGCCAGCCTGCAGCGGCTGGTGAAGTCCGGCAAGATAGGGGAGCAGGAGGCCAGGTCCATTGTAGAGGGCCTGAAGTTCACGTCTGACCTGAATGAAGCTGCAGGAGATGCAGACCTTGTTGTTGAAGCAGTTCCTGAATCTGTTGAGCTCAAGCACAACGTCCTCAGGGAAGTGGAGAAAGTCTGCAGACCGGACGCAATAATAGCTTCAAACACATCAAACATAAGGATAACTGAACTCGCAGAGGTGTCTGAGAGGCCGGAGAATATAGTTGGAATGCACTTCTTCAACCCTCCTGTGGTCATGAAGCTCATAGAGGTGGTCAAGGGAGAGAAGACTTCGGACGAGGCCTTTGCCACTACTGTTGAACTCGCTTCAAGGCTGGGAAAGACAGCGATAAAGGTAATGAAGGACACGCCAGGATTTGTCGTGAACAGGATCAGCGCACCCGAAGGACTTTTGTTCTGCCTGATGCAGGACAATGGCATAGCACAGCCTGCGGAAATTGACACTTTTGCCAAGTCGCAGGGACTGCCGATGGGCCCGTATGAACTAATGGATTATGTCGGAATAGACACTGTTGTGCATTCACTGAACTACTATTCGAAGGAACTCTCCCCTGATTACGGAAAATGCAGGACCTTTCCGAGAATGGTCGGAGAAAACAGGCTGGGCCGCAAGACCGGCGAGGGATTCTATATATGGGAAGGCGGAAAGGCGAAGATACCTGAAGCAAGGCCAACGGGAACGCTCCAGCTCCTTGATGTCCTTGCACTCGAGGTGAATGAGGCAGTGAAGCTGATCGAGGAGGGTGTTGCAGTTCCATCCGACATTGAAGACGGAGTCAAGCTCGGAATGAACAGGCCTTTCGGCCCCATAGCAGTGGCACAGGGCCTCACCAACAGGGAGATCAAGGAAAAACTCGATTCACTGTACGATAAGTACCAGGTATCTGTATTCAAACCTGCAAGATCCATAGAAGAGGGGCTCCTGAAAGACGCAATAGCAGGAAAGGTTGCTCCTCCCAGGCACGAAGAGCCGAAGGCCGGGCCGGTATCGGAGGCCATACCTATTCCGCCCACAGGAGAGCAGTCGCAGGAGGCCCCTGTTTCAGCAGAGAAAGTATTGCTTTCCAGGAGCGGGTTCGTAGCCACAATAACGCTCAACAACGGCAGGCTGAACCTGATAAATCATGAAGTGCTGAAATCAATTGATTCCATTCTTGACGAACTTCAGAATGACAGGGAAACAAGAGTGATTGTCATAAACGGAAACGGTGACAATCTGTCAGCAGGAGCAGAGCTCTCCCAGTTTGTAAACAGCCCTGTGGATTTCATGGAAACTTCAAGGCTTGGACAGAGAATTTTCAAGAGACTCGCTGAAATGCCACAGCTCACAATTGCAATAGTGAAAGGTTACGCATTTGGCGGAGGCATGGAACTCTCACTGGCGGCAGACATCAGGTTCGCAACTCCAGATTCCCAGATGGGGCAGACTGAGATCCTGAGAGGCCTTGTGCCGGGTTGGGGAGGCTCACAGAGGCTCACCCGGCTGATAGGTTTCTCAAGGGCATCATTCCTGATACTCACGGGGGAGAAGATCACAGGGAAGGATGCCTTTGAATACGGCCTTGCGGTGCGCATCTACGACAGGGAAAAGATTGTGGATGAAACAATGAAGTTTGCCAGGGAAATTTCGGAGACGGCCTCACCATCCGGGATAAGGGTGGCAAAGCCCCTACTTTACAAAGGGTCTGAATCATCACTTGATGCCGGCCTTGACATGGAAGCAATAGCCATGGGCCTTCTTTACGGTACAGATGACCTCAAGGAAGGCGTGGCCGCATTTCTGCAGAAGAGAAAACCTGAGTTCAAGGGCCGCTGATTTAACGGCCCGACCACATTTTCCTGCAGCACTTATTTCTCCGGAAATTCTCTCTGCGATCAACCCTGCAGACTTGTGAGAAACCAGAAGTTTCCCGTGACAGCTTAAGACAAGGTTTATCATGCTCTTTAAATAATTATTTATGCATGTGCTGCCCATGATGGAAGTGGAGAACTTCTCTAAGTCATATCAGAGAAGTGGCACCCCGGCTGTCAACAATATTTCTTTCAAGGTCAATGATGGCGAAATCCTGGGATTTGCTGGCCTGAACGGTGCCGGAAAGACAACGACCATAAAGGCAATGGCCGGAATTCTGCTTCCAACCTCTGGATCAATCGTGGTAAACGGGCACATGATGGGAACAGAGAAGGTTGAAGCTTCAAGGGAGATTGGGTGGATGCCTGAATTCCCAAACTTTGAGCCGGATGCAAGGCCCATTCCGCTTCTCACTTATTATGCCGGTTTTTACGGAATTAAAGGGGAAAAGGCCAAGGAACTGGCCAGGAAACTGCTCAGTGAAGTTGGCCTGGACGGACAGGAGAAGAAAAAGGTCAAGACCTACTCACAGGGAATGAAGAAGAGATTTTCTCTCGCCTCTTCCATGATATCTGACCCATCCAATTACCTGTTTGATGAATCACTGAACGGTCTCGACCCTGAAGGCATAAACTTCATGAGGAAACTCATGTCGAATCTGAAGGAAAAGAAGAAGGCTGTATTCCTTTCATCCCACATTCTTTCGGAGCTCGAGAACCTTGCAGACAGAATAATAATCATTCACAGGGGTTCAATAATAGAGACGCTCACAAGAACAGAGATGAAATCACTGGGCAAGCCGGTCGTGAGGCTGAAAGTCACCAACGCGGATGACAGGACAGTCAGCATACTCCAGAAGTTCGGGACAGTTTCTGCCAGCGGAGACCAGTTCACCGTGACTGAACTTTCGTCCGGACGGGAAACGGCAGACGACATAAACTCAGACCTTGTGAAAAACGGGTACAAGGTATCACAGTTCAACGTGTCGGGCCAGAGCCTTGAGGAACACTTCTTCCAGCTTATACAGGAGCAGTCATGATTCCTGTCTTTTACGAGATCAAAAGGGCGCTTACAAGCAAATCAGTGCTCATCATAACAATAGTGATAGTTCTGTTCTCACTTCTCGGAACACTGACACTTGGCCTGAATGAGAGCGTTTCTTCCAGCCAGATAGTGGAGAGCAACGCTTACGGATATGGCTCAAACGGTAACTACACTGCTGTCATATACCTCTTTAACGGATACGGGCAGCCCGTCCAGGGACAGGCAGTTCATGTGGAAATGAACAGCGGAACGGTTGTCAAACACTATAATGCAACCAGCGGCAGTGATGGGTTTGCCAACGTCAGCATGAACAATATCAACACTTCTGCATACTACAATCCAAAGCTGCTTTATTTCAGCTACAATTACAGTTCCGCTTATACAGGGTTCTTCCAGTCTGGCGAGATTTTCACCAATACCACAAACCCTTACTTTTTCTATACAGAAGAGCCTGCCTATAATGCTACCAAGGGCGCAACCTACAACACATCAATCCCTTCTCCCAGATACGTTATTGACAGCATAAACGTGCAGAACAATCAGCGGCTTAATGGCCTGAAGCTCTTCTATGAATCCAACGGCTCAGCATCACAGAAGGTTGATTTGTACTATGAAGGAATATATGCCGGCAGCGGTGGACCGGTAACAAGGTCTCCTGTGAACAACTACACAGAGAGCAACATGAATCTGTACGGGTCCTTCAGCGGATTCTCTTCTGTCAACATAATCCCTTCGAACCTTTCCAAACAGAATTACACATTCTATGAGTTCGCACTGTTTGCCCCCAACGGAACAATGATCACCCAGACAACGGTAGTAGTGAATGTCCAGGCCGCTTCATCCCAGTCTGTAACACAGATCTTCTACAGCAGCATAATGGGCATAATGGGATTCTTTGTCCCTCTGATGGCTTCCCTGGCAGGATACTTCACATACGGTAAGGACAAAACGGGAGGCGTGCTTGAATCTGTTCTGGTGAGACCGGTCTCAAGGATCGGCCTTGTATTCTCAAGGTATCTGGCAAATACGACTTCAGTGTTCCTGGCCACGGCTGCCTCCCTCGGCATAAGTTCCCTGGCATTCTATTATACGGTCGGCACCTTCGTTCCTGCATACCCACTTGAGGTAGCCCTGCTGGCGTTGCTCATAGAGATATGCGCCTTCACAGGCATAATCTACCTGGCATCAAGTTTCCTGAAGTCTCAGGGAGCGCTCCTTGGCCTGACAATTATACTGTTTTTCGTGTTTGTGCTGTTCTGGTCTGGAAGCCTGCTGGGCATACCCATAATACCGTTCATAGTGACGTCGGTTGCACTGAAATTTGTGCCGGGTACGGTTGCATTCTCAAAAACAATAGTTGAGATGCTGTATATTTCACCTGCAGGTTATACATCCATTGCGGAGATTCTGGCAGGAAGCGGCACAACTCTGCTTCTCCTGAACTCCCCTAACGTCAGCCTTGCTTCCCTTGGGGTAAGCAACACTTACCTTGTCATAACCGGCCTCATCTGGATCGTGGTTCCAGCAGTGCTTGCAATGTATGTGTTCTCAAGGAAAGATTGATCCCTGGGCCGACCCTGCCCGGCTGTGCGAACAACATCTGCACATCACTGCAGGATACTATTTTTATGCAACATAGCGCTAATGCTCTGATGATTGGAGCTATCCTTGCAGGGGGATACGGAAAGAGGCTCAAGCCTCTCACAGACGACATACCCAAGGCACTGGTGCAGATCAAGCAGAATTATACCATACTGGACAGGCAGATTTTCGATTACAGGAATGCGGGAATAAGGGACATTTACTTCCTTACTGGCCACCTCGGGGAGAAGATTGAGCAGAAATACGGAAAGGAAAAGGATGGCGTCAGATTCCACTACCTGAAGGAGGAGAAGCCCCTCGGCACATTATACTCACTCCGAGGCCTTATAGAAGCTTCCGGAGATGATGATATACTTCTGAGGAACGGCGATACGATCACTGATCTCAATTTCCCCAAATTCGTGAAATTTGCAGATGAGAGCAGCTATGCAATGGTCATTTTTGTCACAAGGATGAAGAGCCCTTACGGAATAGTGGACCTCCTCGGCGATTCCATTGTGAGCTTCCGGGAGAAGCCCTATCTGGATTCCTATATAAATTCGGGCGTTTACGTGATAAAGAAGGATGCTTTCAAGTACTTCTCCGAAGAATACCATTACAGGGACCTTGAGAAGAGTGTCTTCCCCCGGCTTGCCTCCCTCAAGCTCCTGGGAGGATACAGGGAAGAAACCCTCTGGATGGGTATAGACAGCGAGAAGGATCTCGAACAGATAAGGAGCGAGTACAGGGGCAGGGAGGATTATACCTGGGGATACAGCAAGGTGATTTCAGAAGAGAAGGGGCTCACCATCCGGGATTATTACCTGAAGGCGGGTGCGTCGCTGAAGCTCCCTGACAGGAAGGAGTCGCTTGTCAGGCTTGTTTCCGGAAGCATGATAATAAGAAACGGGGGCAACGGGATAACACTGAACCAGGGAGATGCTTACAAGGTTCATCCTGAGAATGAGATCGATGCAGTGGAAAATTCACTGTTTGAGACAATATCATAATACGTATTTCGTCATCTATTTTCGAAGAAAAGCTTAATAGGTACTGTGGTATCGAATGACGCCTTATGTCAGTCATGACCAGGGAAGTTCTTATAAGGGCTTTGGAAAAGACTTATGGAAAGAAGGGTATGGTCAGGAAGGACATAGAAGAGCTGACCGATTTTGTCCTTTCATTTTTCGGATATGAGGATTACATACTCGACAACGTGCTCTCCAGTGGAGAGCGGGATGTCTTCTACAACCTAGAGGAGTTTGGTTTTGTCGAGCGGCACTGGGAAGAGTTCAGCCTAGT
>JBJKSW010000018.1:0-25778 GCA_046703525.1 Thermoplasmataceae archaeon | reverse complement strand
AGAACGGTGAGCTCAGGACTTCACTGGCCTCCTGAGCTCACCGTTCTCTATCAGGTATCCGCATTTCACGACGCCTGAGAAATCGCCCGTAAATCCGGATATGTTTCCTGAGAACCTGTTCATGAGTATTCCCTTCCCTGTGTCTCTTATCAGGGATTCAAGAGAGTCTGTTCCGGATGCAACAACTACGTTTGTAGGTCCGTTTCCGGGGCCCGTGTATGCACTGCCGGATGCATTTCCCGTGCTTGAAGTGTTCCATTTTCCGGCTGTGTAGGATGAATGCAGGAAGTTCCTCAGGACACCGTCTGAAATAATCTCAGTCCTGCGCTGGGGAATCCCTTCCCTGTCGAAGGCCGAAGTTGAAGTGCCGTCCATGAACAGGCCATCGTCTGCCACAGACAGGCCTTCAAACGCTATTTCCTCTCCCAGCTTTCCTTCCAGCCGGCTCCTCCCTTTCTGGACGGAGTCTGCGCAGGCGGATGAGACCAGAGGCATGAGCATCATCTCGGCAAAGGCGTCCGGCCTCATTATGAGCGATCCCTTGAATGATTCTCCCCCTGTGGCGTTGAGGGCACCGATGACCGATTCCGAGAATTCTGTAATTCCGGGGTAAGGATCAGCCTTACTCCTGAAATGGGAAGAACCGCTCAGCCCGTCGAAGCTTGATACCCTGTCGCCGTCCACCGCCATTCCGAACAGGTCCCAGGAGAGAAGCGTTTCTTTCTGTGATGCTGTTATTCCGTTTGAATTCATGATGACTGTTGTGCCGTAAGAAGCTGAAACAGAACCTTCAATTGTTATCCTGCTGTCGATTTCTGCCACGGCGGATATCAAGGAGGCAGCCATTTCCGCAATTTCAGAGGGTTCCATGTGAACAACTTCCGGGTCGTAAAGGCCGTCGAGTTCCTTCAGTTCTCCGCCTTCAGGTATCACATTGAATCTGTCTTCAGGAGTTGCCCTTGCAAGAGAAGTGGCACGTTCAACGCACCTGGCAATCGATTCCTCCGAAAGTGTGTTTATGCTTGAGAATCCTGTGGATTTGCCTCGCAATACACGAATCCCCACAGGTGAGTAATCAAGCACCTTGTTCAGTTTCACCCTGTTCTTTGTGAAAGTGGATTCTGTCCTGTGTTCCAGACTGATTATTATCTCAGTTTCGGTGTTTCCACTGGAAGCAGAGATCTCTATTGCCCGCCGTGCAACTTCTTTAAGATCCATCCTGAACTCCTCCTACGTAAGCCTGCAGCCTTACGAACGGGCCTCCCCCGTCCACCTTTGCCGCCTGAAACTTGCCGCAGTATCCGGTTCCTATTCCAAAAGAGAAATCTCTGCTGACTGCATCAACCGACATAAGCGCGTCGAAAATCCTGCCGCTTATTGTTGCTCCTCTCAGGGTTTCAGCTATCTCGCCGTTCTCTATCCTCAGGCATTCCTCCGCGCCAAACATGAACTCTCCATTTGCATCTGCCTGGCCATTCTGCGGACCCATCACCAGGTAACCATGCCTGACGTCCGAGATCATCTCCTCCCTGGTCTGGCTGCCAGGTTTCACATAAGTGTTTCTCATCCTTACCAGAGGTTCATCAGTGTACTCATATGCCCTCGCATTGCCGGTCGATGTTACGCCGAATTTTGCAGCAGTCTCCCTGTCGTGAAGGTATGAAACGAGAATGCCGTCCCTGATGATCTCTGTTTCGCCCGCCAATACTCCCTCATCGTCCACGAATATGGTTCCGGCTCCAAACGGTGTTATGCGGGATGTTCCGCTGTCGCTCATGCTGAGGATTTCGCTTCCCACCCTTTTCCCGATTTTCCCGGATGTTATGGAACCGGACAGGACGAAGTCTGCCTCCACTGTGTGCCCGACCGCTTCATGTGAAAGCAGCCCTGTCATTGCAGGATCAAGGATCACTGTTGCCTTCTCCCCCTTCGGCCTTTTTGCTGAGAGCAGCTGTATTGCCTTTTCCGCGCTTTCCCTGGCTATACCGTCAAACGGTGCCTTTTCTCTCAGGTCGCTCCATCCGCCTGTTATGCCGTGCCCCTTCATGGTCCTGATCGTCCTGTCACCCTCCACCGCTGTGCACAGGACCATGAATTCCGGCTTTGACGTCTTTACTGTGCAGGAAGCGCCGTCAGTATTCACTATGGCTTTTCTTTCTTCTGTTTCCGCGTAATAGCTTCTCACAGATTTTATCCTTGAATCCACAGATGCAGCTGTCTTTCCTGATTCCCGAACCACCCCTATCTTCTCTTCCAGCGTATGCTTTGATACAGGATCCTTCACTTCAGGAGAAAAGTCGCCCACAGCAAACTCTGCTTCCGATAGCTCCGCCTTCCCGTCTCCGGGTGTACCCGAGCGTGCCCTGGCAACAGATCGGGCCTGGCCGATTGCTGTGCGTATTCCGTCTGCAGAAATGTCGGAAGTGCTGCTGAATCCCCAGTTCCCTGAAATTATGAGCCTAACAGCCACTCCGGAGTTCTCTGAAGCTATGGCCTCTTCGAGCTCACCGGATGTCATCACAAATCTTCTTGTTATCTTTGACTGGTACCTGATCTCGGCGTATTCAACGCCGTTTATGGCGCCGAGCAGGCCTTCAAGATCTTCACGCCCTATAAACATTATAAACTAATGCAACATGAAAACTGGGTATTTTATAACAACTGCCGCAGAGCTGCAAGGGATGTGCATATTAATTCTGACCGGAAACGGAGGATGGCCTGTATTTTTCATAAAATGATTTCTTCATTTCGCCTGCTGACTGCATGTCTTTCTCCGCATCAGAATCACGGCCCATCTCCTCGAGGAGGCTTGCCCTCTCTTCATACCTCTCCCAGTTCTCCGGTTCGAGCTCAATTATCCTGTTCCTCACTTCAAGGGCCTCATCGTACTTTTCATAGGTCTCAAGGAATTCGGTGTATGTCAGAAGCCAGTCAAGGGAGTGGGGCCGCATTTCAACAACTTTCTTCATCTCTTCGTACGCTTTTTCAGGCTTTCCAGTCCTTTCAAGGACTCTCGCCTTTTCGTAATGGTACTGAGGTTCGCGGTCATTGATGCCGAGAAGGCGGTCATATACCATTACTGCTATGCGGTCCTCTTCGACTATCTGGTACAGTTCGCAGAGAGCGTGTATGTATTCAGGCTCCTCCGGATTCAGTTCTATTGCCGTTTCCAGTTCACTGATTGCCCGGTCATAGCTCTCATACCTTCCGAAGAACTTTGATTTCTCGAAGTGCAGTTCCGGCCTGTGCGGGTGGATTCCTATGACACGGTCAAATGTGTCTATGACCAGGTTCAGGTGTTCAAGTTCCTCGAGAGCCCTTATCTTTCCCATATAATATTCAGTGTTCAGCGGGTCGACGGATATCAGCCTCTCATACTCCGGAACTGCGTCCTCCCATTTCAGCATCCTCTCCATGAGTGTTATCATGGTGTACCTGAAACTGGTGTTTTCCGGATCAAGTTCCGTGGCTTTCCTGAACTCCTCCAGTGCTTCTTCCAGCTTGTTCTCGTTAAGCCTGATATATCCTATCCTGTTGTGGTGCCTGGCTTCAGCCTGATCGGCCATGCACTGCCATATGCGCCTGATATTTAAAGGCAAAGGAATTATAAATCGAGCGGCAATAATCCACGGTGAAAGTGGGCGTCGTGGGATACCAGGGGGATGTTGCTGAACATCTTGAATCTCTATATAAACTCCGTACTGAGTACAAGAGAGACGTGGACCCCGTGACAGTGCGGGACAAAAAAACACTGCAGGAAGTGGCTGCCCTCATAATTCCGGGTGGCGAAAGCACCACTATTTACAAACTGATAAAGGAATTTGACCTGTTCAACCACATTATCCGGAGGGTAAGGATGGGCATGCCTCTTATGGGCACCTGTGCAGGCCTCATACTGATCTCGAGTGAACCGAACGATGAGAGGGTCAGGGGAATGGGGCTGCTGAATGTGTCAATAAGGCGGAATGCTTACGGAAGGCAGATCAATTCGTTCCAGGAGATGATCAGGATTAAGGGGCTGGGCCTCTACAACGCCATATTCATAAGGGCACCTATGATAGAAAGCGTTGGGCCTGATGTTGAGGTCCTAGCGGAGCACAACGGTTTTCCCGTTATGGTCCGGTCAGGTTATGTCCTTGGCCTCACTTTTCATCCGGAGCTTACCGGAAACACAATAATTCATAATTACTTCCTCGGGTTTGTAGGGAGAGGGGGGTCCGGTTCCAGTGGAACACGGGAATGGTATGTGGAGGATGTTGCTTGATGAAAACGGCACTTTATGAAAGGCATGTGGAGTTGAATGCCAGAATAGTTGATTTTCACGGATGGGAAATGCCACTGGATTATGGCAGCATAATCAATGAGCATATGGCAGTAAGAAGGCATGTTGGCATGTTTGATGTTTCGCACATGGGAGATGTTACTGTAAGGGGAAAGGATTCAGCCGCGTTTCTTGATCATGTTCTTCCCTCAAACATATCAGGCCTGAAGAATGGTGAAGCCCTTTATTCTGCTTTTCTGAATGATGATGGTTGCATGATAGATGATACTATAGTGTACAGAATGAATGATGATGATTTCTTCTTTGTACCAAATGCTTCAACTACAGAGAAAATGTATGAATGGGTAAAATCACACTCTGAAGGTTATTCAATAGATATAGAGAATGTGTCATCAGGTATTTCATGCCTGGCTGTACAGGGACCGGAAAGCAGGAAAGTTGCAGAGAGGCTGAATATAGAATTCCCCGAGTTCTTCAAATTCAGATATTCTGATTCCAGGTACAATAACAGTATAACAGGTAATAACAGCATAATAATTTCGGGTACAGGTTACACAGGAGAAGAAGGGTTTGAATTGCTTGTACCTAATGAAATTGCTTCAGGTACATGGAAATCTGTAATGGATATCATGAAGGACCTTAATGGATTGCCATGTGGCCTTGGATCTAGAGATTCATTGAGGATGGAAAAGGGAATGCTGCTTTCAGGTACAGATTTCAATTCAGATCGTACTCCGTATGAGAGTTCAGTATCATTCATAGTGGATTCTTCAAAGGATTTTATTGGTAAATCATCTTTGATGAAGAAGAAAGAAGAGAAGAATGAGATATTCAGGGGATTTACACTGGATACAAAGATGATCCCAAGGGCAGGATCTCCCGTGACATATAAGGGAAACAGGATAGGAGAAATTACCAGCGGAACTTATTCTCCTGTCCTTGAGAGGTCCATAGCACTTGGATATATCATGAAAAACACAGTCAGTAAAGGAGACACTGTCGAAATAGGGATCAGGAATAAGATGTTCAAAGCCTCGGTGGGTAGGCCAAAAATTGTTCCATAGGAATTGCACCCCCCTCCCCCCATTTAATCTAAATTACGGTTTTAATAGAAAGATGATTTTTCATGAGTACACCCGGATGAACTAGAGATCAGCGGCAAGTTCCTGGAGGTTTTCCATGATATCATATCCATGTCCGGCAAGAAGAGAGGTTGCTCCGGATTTCCTAATGAGTTCCTTAAATTCTCTGTGTATTGTTTCGTTTGGCGGTTCCGGAGGGTCCATGGATTCCGGCCACAGCAACAGCTTTCCGTCCTGCGAGCCCCTGCCGTTATCAGATACTATGAGTTCCTTCTCTTCGGTCAGAAGGGCGAAGTCGTAAAAGTCCCTGAATACTTTCATTCCCAGCAGTTCGCCTTCCCCGTATTTCTCAAATTTTTCAATCTCTTTCACTGAAATGAGTTCTCTCGGGTCCACCGCCCTTTCATCCTGATCCGGAATGTATACTGCAGCTCCCGTCCTGGAAGCAATGTACCCGGTTCCTCTTGTATGATTCTGCGACGTGAGTATGATTACGAAAGAATCACCAAGCCTTTTCACTGATTCAGCAAGCCCTTGCACATAAGGGGGATCAACCAATATGCACGTTGAACCTTTCAGTATGATGTGGCCAACAAGATTCTGGTTATTCTGTGGAAATTGCGTCTCCCACCTGAAAAGCCCCTTTCTTAATGGAAACAACATGATACATGATACACTGTTGCAGAATATAATAACAACTGTACAGTTATGATCAACATCTGATATATCCTGAACCTCAATTCTTCAGTATGCCGTAAAGAAGGTCCATGGCCACGATGGCACCAGGTATAATGAAAAAGTGCAGCGTTCCTGTGAAATACTGTTTCAGCTGGCCTGCGGCAGCGATGCTTGTTGTTTTTCCTGTGGTAACGAGGGATAGCAATTCGGATGCCCTTGCGGTGGTATTCGCAAAAACAAAAATAGCTATCAGGGCAGAAAGTGACAGTGCGATAACCAGAACCGCCTTTCCTGGAATAGTGAATAACCTCTCCATCAGGATCGTGAAGATTGAAAAAATCAGGACTATGTCAATAGCTGCAAATGCCATTAGCCAGCTGAAATCAACAGTGAACCACCTGGTCTCAACACTGATCTGGTATGTTCCTGACATGACTGCTGCCGCGGAACCTGATATATCAACGATCAACAGTTCAAGCACAGAAACTGCGAGAATAAACCCGCCCATCAGGAACAGGGGGAGTGCTTTCCTGCTTTCCCTGAAAAAATAATTTCCAACGTAGATGTAGGCCATTCCAAGGATAACAAGGATGTATGAAATATAGCGAATGTACGGCACAAAAAGCAGAAATGCTCCAGGAATCAGCAGGAGGATTCCGGTTACTGTTTTTGCCCTACCGGGCCAGTCCTTATCTTCCAAAGTGGAGCGCTGGCCTTTTTCAAGTGCAGTAGTGGAACTTTTGTTGAGCATTGGGATCTGTTCTCTCCTGAAATCAATACTCGAACACCGGTTATATGTCTTTCCAATTCCACAAGTGACTATCTGCTGTCTCCAATTTACGCAAGAAATGCCATTACGGAAGACCGGTCGCCAAACCTACTCGAGTGCTAGAACGCATAATTATGTTTCAGCTGCAATAGTATGCGACAGTGGGAACGTCCTGCTGTGCCTCGGACAGAATTCTGTTTCGCAAGGCCTCCGCGGAGGAGAAGCGGTGTCAAAAAATTCATTCAGGCAGGACCTTATGGTTTCAGGGCCTGTCTGCGCGGCAATACCTGTTTCAACCGCCGATTATACAACCCTTATGGACAGAAAGGGTAAACAGTCCACTGCAAGTTACGCCCTTATCTCGAAAGCAGTCAAACTTCAAATATCTTGAACACTTCCATTTTTATGCAGATTAGCCGGAGAGGAACCATTGCATTGAAATCTGCTGTCATATTCTCCACACTCCTTTTTCTCATCAGTTCCATCCCGTTTCATGGGCCAGAACAGGCATTTCCAGGAAATTTCAACAAGAATTCAGCCGCCCCTATAAACGGTGGGCGCACTTTCCTCAATGACACCTTCAGTTCCCCTGTTGGCATCTCATATGATCATGAAGACGGACTGGTCTATGTGTCCAACGCGGGCTCAGACAACATCAGCATTGTGAATCCCGAAACAAACATGGTTACCGGATCCATAAACACAAACGGCTCGCCTGGGCAGTTGGGATTCAGCAGCAATGGGACGCTGCTTTATACAGTCACTGCGGCTAAACCGAATTTTCTCATTGGCCTGAACCTGACAGTCATAGACCTCAACACAGGTAAACAGGTCTGGAGAATGCCTGCCTACAGTTATCCGGATGATTTTGCAGTCAATGTTTCCAGCGGAGACATATTTCTCGCAGGAAAAGACAACGTAACAGCGATCTCCCCTGCGGGATTTCAGACATTATGGCGCACGGTTCTTCCCTCAAATCTCAGCAAAAGTTATTTTTTCTTCCCACCCCAGCTGCTTTATTCCGGTTCCACCGCCAGGCTAGTGGCGAATTACCAGGGGTATACTCTTGCGATAAATGCCGCAAATGGGCATATACTGGGCAAAGTCTCATACGGCTACGCTTACAGTCAGGGCCTGCTTGCACACAACGGACATCAGTTGATCATTGTCGCATCAGGATATCTTGCCTCATACAATGTAACCACTCTGTCAAGACTCTGGTTTCACAAGAGCTTTTATTCTGGTGTGGATCCTGAATTTTTGAACATAGCCTCCTATGATTCGAAAACTGGAATGGTGGCCTATTCAAACCCGGGTCAGCAGTTCGTAGAGATGGTAAATTCAACAACCGGTGAAGAAATCTCACTTTTAACTTTTCCTTTCCCCAACTATACTGCCGTCTCTATTACATTTGACAGGACGAATGGCCTGTTTTACGGATGCGAAATACCTGTGAGCCCGAATGGTGTTTTCAGTCTGACATCAAGCGGAGGAAGAGTATTCAGCCTGAATTATGCCGGGCCGTATGCCCCGAAAACGCCCAACAATGCCGGAATGGACATTGTGATCCCGTCCCTGCTCATCGCAGCAGTTGCCCTTGCCGCCTTTTCCGCTTATTTCGTGATATCAGAGAACAGGAAGAAGAAACACTGAACATCATGCAGTCTCAATGTCGGGCATTATGACCCTGCTCTGCGCAGGATTTCCTGCCCTGAACAGCTTCAGGTAGGGGATAACGGCGTCCATGATCCTGTTTTCCGCCTTTCTCAGATGCTCCTCATAAGTTGACCTGCTGAGACCCATACTCTTTGCTACAGATGAAGTTGTAATTTCCCTGGGAGAATCATAATAGCCGTAATCGTGCGCCTTTATGATTGAGTCTATCTGCCTTCCCGTAAGGTCATTGAACAGTGAACCCACCCAGACATTGGATGGTATCGACGAAAAATCAACGTTTCTCTTGCTCATCAGCTCTGTTGTTCCCATGGAGTTCAGTTCGGCAAAGAAATCCTTCAGCGAAGAATCATCAAAGCTCAGCACCTTGTAGTAACCCCAGCCGTCGAGGAAAACAGCGGGAAAGAGGTCGACCATCCTGTGCTCTGACGTGACATTCCAGACACTCCTGAAAACGTCGCAGGTGCATCTCATGAGCAGAACATTTCCTCCCGGCGAGGATTTTGATGATTCTATCACCATTCCCCTGCTGTCAACATCCCTCTCTATTTCGTCTATCGCATCCTGTGATTCGGCCGGAAAGTGGAGGAGCTCCCGGTCCCAGACGCACCACATAGATATCTTCTTACCCGGATACTTGCCTGAAATCCTTACGTACGGCGAATCGTACCTTATCCTGAAAGTGATTTCCTGGAATACCATGATTCGTGTACTGACAGGGTGCCTTAATACCTTTACCCGTCATATGACGGCTTCATTCGCCGGGTAAAACCACCTCTCAACCTGCGCAATATTCAATCAGAGGTGAACAGAAAATGTATGAATATGAGATAAGGAATGCCATAGCCAGGGGATCTGACCCGAGAATCCTGGCTCTGAACAGGTCTGCACTGGATTATGTCCAGACAGAACTGAGAGGCGACCTGCGCCTTCTGAATGCATTCAGGAGAAACAGCAGAAGCGGCATTGCAATAAGAATAAGAAGAAAATAAAAAAAAAACAGGGAAGTGAATCACATGAACGGTGAAATGAAGGACATCAGCTTTCCCTTTCCCGGAACCGGTGCGCCTTCAAAATCAATGCCCAGAATTGATCCGTTCCCCACTTCCACTTCGAAATCCTTTCCAAATGACTCACGGAGGAATTTCGCAATGAACGGATAGTGCACAACCATTGCCACACTGTCTTCTTCTGCAAGTCTGCCTATCTCACGAAACACTGCTTCCGCTTTCGCTGAGGGCTTCAGTGATTCCGTCACTATAACCTCGGCCTCTTTCCAGAAGCCGCTTACTGCCAGTTCTGCCGTTTCCAGGGCCCTCTTCAGCGGGCTGGTAAGCACAACTCCGGGAGCCCGCTGCACACTGCCGAAGAGCGTGCACACTTTTTCAACCTGCTCTCTCCCCTCTCTGTTTATTCCCGGATCACTGTCTCTCTTCCCTGTGCTGCCTTTCCCGAATGTGGCCATTGCATGCCTGTAAACATACACTTTCATTCTTTCTTCACCGGATGAATGATTGGAGATCTCTCCAAGTAATTTGACGCGTCATATGCCGTACCAATTTATTTCAACTCTCAACTTATAGCAGCTATATGGATCTGTGGGAAGCTGTTTTCAGCATAGATGTCAGAGGAAGATACAACGAACTCTCACTTGAATTCAGTGATACGCGATTTCTGATGTGGTATGTCTGGAACAGGCAGATACTGAAATTCGGGCCATGCAGCCCTGAAGGAATCGCAGGAGTAAGGTCATTCCTGAATTCACATGGCCTTGCTGTGGAGAAGGAACTCTCCTTCCAGGACGGTGCGCTCATGCTCATAAGGGAGGATTCCGGGGATGAGCTTGACGTCTGGAGCATAGCAGACAGGAACATGTGTATTGAGCTTCCTCCCGCAACGTTCTCCGTCGGAACAGCGGAATACAGGTTCGCAGGGTTCGATGAAGCCAGCATCAAAGCACTCATCAGCGACCTTGGAAAATACGGGAAGGTTGAACTGAAGTCAAAGAGAAAGCTGCCCATAAACGTACTGAGGTCCACGATGTGGATGAGCTCCATATTCTCGAACCTCACGGAGAAGCAGATGCAATGCATGATAAATGCACAACTGAGCGGCTATTACAGAATTCCCAGAAGCACGGGAACGGAACAGCTTGCGTCGAAGTCAGGGCTCAGCAGATCCACGTTTGAAGCCCACCTCAGGAAGGCGGAGAATACGGTCATAAACTCTCTTGTGCCTTATCTCCAGCTCTTCATGTCAACAAGGGATGATGACTTCCACCATCTCACAGTGAGTTCGCCGCGGATGGAGCTCTGAATCCGGCAATGGCAGAAAGATCATACCTTAACAGGAACGTCAGGCTGCTTGCTTTTTCAGCTTTTTTTGCCGACATGGGATACCAGGCTGTAACAGCAGTTTTCGCAATATTTCTTGTAATTGAGCTGAAGGAACCCGCATACTATTATGGAATTCTCCTTGGCCTTTCCTTCGGAATAGGTTCCCTCTTCTCACTTCTCGGAGGAAAGCTGGGCGACAGGTACGGCAGGAAGAGCATGGCGCTGCTTGGAAACCTCCTCATACCGCTCATGTCTATCGGCGTTCTCTTCAACAATGTAATCCTGATCGGCCTCTTCTTCATGTTCGGCTGGTGGGCCAGGTATTTCAGGACCCCTGTGAGAAGGGCCTGGATGGTCGAAATATCGGACCCGGAATACAGGTCAAACATTTTCGGATACCTTCATGCACTGGATATTGGAGGCGGCCTCATCGCTGTCGGGTATTCAGTTGCCTTTGTTATTGCAGGCGTCCAGCTGAGGGACATAATCCTCTTCACTGCAGTTCCCATACTGGTATCGAGCCTCTGCCTTGCGTTTGCTGACACGGAAAAGCATGAGAAGTACCTGGCTGCCAACGGGAATCCGGAACTCTCGGAAGACAAAGGGGAAACAGCTGAAACGAACGGATTCGTTTTCAGGGCGATCCTCTTCTCCGCTACACTTTTCGGCTTCAGCTACTACGCACTTGGATTTCCTGTCATCACAGTATCAGGGGCGTCGCACAGCTACACTTACGGAATACTGACATTCGGAATATATCTCGGAGTATCTGCAATAGCCGGGCTGCTTCTCGGCTCACTGAGGGGAAAGAAGCCGCTGACAACGCTCTGGTCCCTCGGATACCTTCTTGCCGCGGCATCGTCTTTCGCAATAGGCCTTTCATTCATAACGCACACAGGCCTCTGGCTCTATTACATCGGTGCTGCTGGCCTTGGCTTTGCAACAGGATCTGTAGAGACATTTGAACCGGTACTGATATCGGCGGTTTCAAAATCAGGGAAGCTTTCAGCAGGAATGGGGTGGCTCAGTTCAACCAGGTCGGTTGGCCTGTTTGTCTCCAACATCGTGATGGGTGCACTTTTTGTTCTCAGCGAGTTCTATTCCTATGCATACGCTTCAATCGCCTCCCTTGCCGCTGCAGTAATACTGATGGCGGCACAGGTTCGGATGCAGAGGCGGAAGGGAAAGCTGCAGGACTGAGGGAATTGCACAGTTTATTCTTCCAATCCATGCTCTTAAAGATTCAAGAATAAACTTCCAGGAAGGAATAAACCACCTATGTTTTTAAAGTTTAAAGTCATTATCAAAACGGTGAAATAATGGCAGAAACATGGAGTGAAAAAAACAATCTTAAGCCACAGGGCCTGGAAGGAATTTCAGACCAGCAGATCGAGTACCACTTTGAAACACACTACAAGGGATACGTAAAGAAACTCAACGAGATCTGGGAGAGGCTTCCAGGCGCAGACAGATCAAAGGCAAACCAGAACTACTCCGAATTCAGGGAACTGAAGAACGAGGAATCATTCAATTTCGACGGCGCTATACTGCACGAACTCTACTTCGGCAATCTACACAAGGAGCACGCATCCGTGCCTGAGTCATTCAAGAAAGCAGTTGAAAAGGACTTCGGCAGCTATGAGAAGTGGGCCGAGGACTTCAAGGCAACAGGAGTTGCATTCAGGGGGTGGTCACTGCTCATATACGATCTTGAAACGGGAAAGCTCAGGAACATCGGCGCAGATGCACACAACTCAAATGCCATGTGGAATTCCATTGTCATAATGGCCCTTGACGTGTATGAACACGCATACTACGTTGACTACGGACCGAAGAGAGCCCCCTACCTCGACGCGTTCATGAAGAACGTCAACTGGAAGGAAGTCGGCGAAAGGCTTGAGAAAGCCCACAAAATGCACGAAATATACAAGTAAATGAGACGATGGGGATTCTCGACCGCGTACAGGAACTCCTCGGCAGTGAAGCTGCCGTCCAGATATCCCAGAGGGAGAGGGAGTTCATTGCGGCCGGAAAATCCCCGAAAGAGTTCATTTTCGGTGAGCTGTGTTTTTGTGTGCTCACCGCCAACACTTCTGCAGAACTGGGCCTGATGGTCCAGAGCAGAATTGACCCCCATTTTTTCATAAACAGTGACGTTACTGTGCTCAGGGACAGGCTGAAGGAAATAAGGTACAGGTTCTACAACGTGAGGAGCAGGTTCATTGCACAGAACAGGTGGATAGTTGACCAGCTGCCCGACCTGCTTGACAGGAAAGACAGGGTTGAAGTGAGGGATTACCTGGTGGAAAACCTGGACGGCATAGGGTACAAGGAAGCCTCTCATTTCCTCAGGAACGTTGGAATATTCGATTTCGCCATCCTGGACAAGCACATTCTCAGGCTTCTGTCACAGGAATTCTCAGTGGACCTTACAAAATCACCGAACAGGAAGAAGTATCTCGAGATAGAGGAGAGTTTCATAGAGCTGTCCGGATCAATGAAGATGAAACCCGGCATCCTTGACCTCTACCTGTGGAAGATAGCAACGGGAAAGATCCTGAAATAGGTCATCAGGAGACGGGTTAGCGCCGATCTTTATCTACGGTAGATACGTACTGGTACACAGTTGATCTGGAAATGGCACTGAAACTTGACGACTTCAGGAGACTCGACATAAACTACAGGTACTTTCATGGCAGCCTCTCCGACCTCATGGGCAGGGCAGGGGAGTCAGTCGCATCCACGGTGAAGGCAAAGTTCGGCGTCGGAAACAGGATACTCGTTGTCTGCGGCACGGGAAACAAGGCAGGAGACGGCCTGGTTGCAGCAGAATCCCTGAGGTCCGATAACACTGTTACTGTAATGTTTGCAAAGGGCAGGGTTTCCGTGAAGAAGGCAGAGGCGAAAAATGCACTTGAAAAGTACCAGGGTGAAATCGCGGAAATAGGGGAACTAGACAGGTACCTGGCAAAATCGGACATCGTCATAGACGCGCTTCTCGGAACAGGCATATCAGGGGACCCCAAATCACCATATGATGAAATAATAACAAAGGTCAACGACTCAAAGTCGAAAAAAGTCTCCATAGACCTTCCTTCGGGATTCAGGACATCGAGAGGCATAAGGCCGGAAGTCACTGTTACATTTCACGACATCAAGGAAGGGATGAATCCGGACAATTCCGGTGAAATAGAGATGGTAGACATAGGAATCCCAAAAGGGCTCAACGAGATGTCCGGCCCGGGCGATTTCATATTCCTCAGGGAGGCAAAGCCGGATTCCCACAAGGGCATGAACGACGTTCTGGGAATAATCGGCGGCTGGACATACCATGGCTCAGCGGTGATCGCATCACAGGGCGCACTCGGAACCGGCCCCGACCTTGTGAATATAGTCATTCCACCTGAACGCTACGAACTCATTTCAACGTTCTCTCCCGAGATAATAACCAGACCGTATGTCGGCCCGGACAGGCTTGCAGAAGACATAAGGAGATATTCAGCACTGGTCATCGGGCCCGGCCTGGGCGAAGACAAAGACATCAGGAAGATGCTGCTCAAGCTGATCCCGTCGGTGAAGGTTCCGGCCGTAATCGACGCAGATGCAATCAGGATGCTTTCAGGCGAGGAAGATCTTTTCAGTAACAGCCCTTTCGTTTTCACTCCGCACAGGAAGGAGTTCGAGGTTCTCACAGGAACAGAAGCAACGGAGGAAAACATCATGAGGTTTGCTTCCAGGACCGGAACTGTCGTAGTTCTCAAGGGAAAAACTGACCTGATAAGCGATGGAACCAGCATATACAGGACAGAAGGAGGAAATGCAAGACTCACAATGGGAGGCACTGGAGACCTCCTGGCCGGAATCATAGGCGGACTTCTTTCCAGGGGAATGGGAACAGTGGAAGCGTCAAGGCTTGGCACATTCATAATCAAGAAGGCAGCCGCGGCCCTGTTCGAGGACAAGGCTTACTGGTACGGCATCCAGGATCTCATAGATGAAATTCCATACACAATGAAGGAAACCTGGGAGTTCTGCAGGGACTGAAACTGATAATCAAGCCATTCTCAACCCGTTCCGCCCGAAAGCCCTCCCATGGATCAATATACTTTAATTCTCTTGCGGCTGAATCATGCGTTCAGGTTAACGATTATGAAGCAACAGGTACTAGTTGATTGGCAGCGGCAAGTGCCAGTCTACAGGGCAAAGGAGCTGAAACAGGGCAACAAACTTTAATGCATTCCGGTACTCAGTTGAGTGAAAGGAGAGACAAAATGGACGGTTTCCTGCTGTATTTTTTCATTGCAGCAGCGATCCCATACACTGTTTCAGCATACGTGCTTTTCCGTGCATACAGGAAGTTCGGATATCCGAAAAATGAGGCCAGGATAACGGGCGCACTTGGAACGGTCGAAATTCTTGTCTCGCTGGACGGAGCCGTTTACATGACAGGCACGCTCCTTTACATAACAAAACTTCTTGGCAATTATCAAAGCCCTCCTCCGACTCTTGCGCCAATAGAATACATTACGGCAATATTCATAGGTGCATGGGTCCCACAGTTTATTGTGGCAGCTTATCTGAGATTCGGCAAATCAGGAAGTGAAGGAGAAAACGAAAAAATTATGCGACATCCGGCGGCAAACGGATGAATTTTCCGGATTGCGCTTAAACATCTTAATATCTGATTTGTTTTACTTGTAGTGCAATGAAAACATGTTCCGGAGTGGCGGCGGCCATTGCCGTCTTTCTTGTTTTCCTGACCATACTCTCAGGAACTGCCGCCGGATATGCCCCTTCCGGGGGAACAGGCCATTTCAATGCGATACAGGATGATTCTATCTATAACGGATCAAATACGACAGGCATGCCTGACCAGACAATGCAGCTCAGTGTTCTTGTCACTTTTTCCCTCAGGAATTCTGCATATCTTGATACCGTTCTTTCAGGCCTCCAGGATCCCATGTCACCCGAATACCACCACTTTCTCTCCGCCGGCCAGTTCACTTCAATGTTTGCTCCAAATCCATCAGAATATGCAGGTTACCTGAGTTTCTTCCAGTCACAGGGCTTCTATGTGAACGCGTATTCCGGCAGGCTTTCCATGGGCCTGACTGGAAAACTGTCTCTTTTCCAGTCCGTGTTTCACGTTCAGATTTCAACATTCCGGGAAAACGGGAAATCTTTCTATGCGCCCACAACTGACGCAAAAATATCATATGGAAACAGCGGGGAAATATCTGCTGTCACCGGATTGAGCAACAGGTTTTCCGCAACAGTTGCACCACTCTTCACTGGATCGGGATCATCAGAGACATTCTTCGGCTCGGACATGCAGGCAGCATACCAGCTTAACGCACTTTACAGGGGTTCGGGCTACCCGGTGAATGAAACGGTTGCCACAATACTCTGGGCGGGCTCGAATTCGGGAAACCAGACTGTTGCACCGTTCAACCCTTCAGACGTGAACTACTACTTCAGGCAGAATATGCCATCCGGCGAGCCGCTGCCAAAGGTATACGGCTACCCCATTCTCGGAGCAGTGCCACCCGGCAGTTCTGCATCTTCTGATGTGACGAATACCAACATAGAGAGCACACTTGATATAGAGATGGCCGGAAGCACTGCTCCCGGTGCGTCTGTCATCGAAGTGTATGGCCCGCAGCCGTCGCAGTTCGACCTTCTTTCAGCATTTGCGGACATTCTGAACCCCTCATACAACACCACTGTAAATGCGGCACTGTCCAGGGTGGTTGCAATATCAAATTCATGGGGGTCCGGCACAGATGTGAACATAGCAGGATGGAACACGTATGAAAAAGAGGCTGCGGCAAGGGGAATTACTGTCCTTGCAGCAACAGGCGACAATGGAAACACCAACGGCCCGGCTCCCAGCTTTCCTGCAAACTCTGCATTCAACAGCTATGGAACAGTCGCTGTTGGAGGGGCATCCATGGTTCTGTCCGGAACTCCCACATCCTCGGGCACTGGAACAACAGGAATATCCGGCCAGAGTGTGTGGTACAACTCACCATATCCGGGAAACGGGACAGAGGGCGGAGTCAGCGCCGTTTATGCAGAGCCTTCTTGGCAGGTTAACAGCAGTGATGCCAACGGGGTTATCACATCCTCCTCCTCGATCACGCACGTGGCTTCAGGAAGGAGGATTCCCGACATAGCCGCCGATGCTGTTTCCATGCAGATCTACATCACGCTTGCAAGCGGGTCAGGGTACGCAACCGTTTATGGAACGAGCATAGCATCACCGCTTGTTGCAGGCGTGGTGGCAACGATGGACAACTCCCTAAACTCAAGGGAAGGGTTCATGGATCCTGTGATATACAAATTCGGCCAGGCGGAGTACAGCGGCCTTTACAGGGCAGACAAACCGTTCTATTTCATATCAAACGGCTCAAATGCGCTGTTCTCCGCAATGAACGGATACAGCCTGGCCGTCGGTTGGGGATCAATAAACGCACTGAATTTTGTTGCAGACCAGATAGCACTGGTGAATTCGAACAGGACATACAGCGTGACGGTCAATGAAACGGGCCTGCCCGCAGGGGACACATGGACATTCAACGTGACAGGCAACCTTTCATACTCAACTGCAAACACTTCAATGGTAATACAGCTGAAGAACGGATCTTACGGCTACTCCTTCTCAACACCGGACAAGAGGTACAGGCCATCGGGAGGCGGCAAGTTCGTTCTCTACGGGTCTCCCGTACGGCTGAACACAACATTCTCGGCGGTGAAGAACATGGCAACTTTCCTGGAAATAGGCCTTGCCCCTGGAATAATGTGGTACCTCAACTTCACGGGAGGCGCCAACTTTTCAACCAGCCAGCAGGACATAATGCTGCCGCTGGTCAACGGAACTTACAATTACAGCGTATCAAGCGGAAACAGGACCTGGAAGCCGGATTCCCGCAAAGGCACTTTGGCCATGTCAGGCTTTCCCGAGTCTGTTCCGGTGAACTTCAGCATGGTCACATACTCCGTAACGTTCATTGAAACCGGCTTAATCCATGGAACTGAATGGTCTCTGACAATGCGCGCATTCACCTACACTACTGCCGGAAGTTCAATCACACTGAACCTTTCAAACGGCACCAGGTTCTATTCTGTGCATCCTGTCAGAGGATACACGCTAACCGGCGGAAATAATACTGTAGTAATAGCGGGGAACAACACTACCGTCGCCGTTGTTTTCCACAATAATGGATTCTCCCTCTCCTCCATCCTGAACTCATACACAATTACAGGTATACTGAGCGGAATTGCGCTTGCCGCCATAATAATATATCCACTGCGGGTGTGGAGAAGAAGGAAGAAATGAGCATCCCCGGTTCCAGGGCCCGGTGAGTGTCATGCCTTTCCGTAGATCTCCAGGACCGCCCTGAGGTTCCTGAGGGCATTTTCCGGCGGATAGGGAACGTCTGTGCCCTCTTCAACAGCCTTCCTGAATCCCGTTATTTCCATCTCGATTATGTCAGCGTCTACAGTCTGTTCTTTCACACCGTTGACAACCAGGTCTCCATAGGCTGTTCTCCTGCCGTTTCTTCCCGGAGTTCCGGAGAAGCTGCTGCTTGAGTCCTCATAGATTGAACCCGAGTCTCCGATTATCTCGAAACCGGGAAGGCGCGGCGGATTCCTGTAAGCCCATGAATAGAAGAACAGCCCGGCAGAACCGTTCCTGAAACTGAAGACAGCGTGAGTAGTGTCTTCGCCCTCAATGAAGTCCCTGCTTCTGAATGACGTTCCGTTCACCGCTGAATATTCCCCTCCAAGGTCAAGGAGCGTTTCAATGAAGTGAATCCCTCCGTCTATCAGTGCACCGCCCCCCATGTTTCCGGAGCTGTACCTCCACGCATCCGGGCCGAGAACTCCCGTTCCCAAAGGAGAACCCTGTGATCGCACTATGATGGAATGCACCTTCCCGACTGCCCCCGCATCTATCAGTTCTCTTGCCCTTCTTACTGCCGGGTCAAAGAAGAACTGTTCAGCGACCATGAATTTCACCCCGTTTTTCCTTGACTCAGAAATCATGTGTTCACCTTCGGAAAGGACTGTGGAGATCGGCTTTTCAACCAGCACGTTCTTGCCTCTTTTCATGGCGGCAACAGACATCTCCCCGTGAAGGTTGTGCGGAGTGACAAGATCAATTATTTCGGCACTGGAACTGAGTGCCTCCTCCAGCGAGCCGTAAACATTCCTTATGTCGTAGTTTGCCTTGCAGAACTCTACGGCATCCCTGTTTCTCTCGACTATGCTGATATCCATGCCCTTAATTGCAGAAAGATGGACTTTTCCGAATCCCCTGCAGCCGACCACTACTATTTCCACGGATCAGGTAAGAAATGCGCGCATATTATGACTTCACTGCAGAATGCAGTCCAGATCCTGTGCGATCCTGATCCCGGCCTGGACAGTTCACTTGAAAGTCCGAAAAATATATACCGTTTCAATCATGTATTTCTTGGTAGGTTTGGGAAAATTCAGGGTACCTGGGAGCAGGTTTTACATGTTATTGCTTTCAATCCTGGCCCTGCTGTCCCTTTCAGCCTCATCAGTTGCAGGACATGAGAACGCCCCATCATCATATGCGCCTGAAAGCACCGCAGGAAAACTTGTCAGCTATGTTGTATCCGACTATTTCCATAACCCGACGTCAATAGCATTCGATTCGGCTGACGGCTCTTTTTATGTTGCAAATGCCAATAGCAACAATATAACGGTACTAAATGCCAGCAGCAATACGGTCACAGGAATCATCAGCCTCTTCCACTATCCGTACTCAGTTTCATATGACTCATACAACAACTACCTGCTTGTCACGAATGAGAGGTTTCCACTCAGTTTTAATACAAATACGTCAGTTTACAGCATATCATCAGGGTCAATAGTTCACATTTTCAACTCCAGCAACAAATATGTGATCAACAACAGGAGCGGAAACTTTTACGTGGCAGGAGGTTCTGTAATCTCGGTAATTTCCGGTACCAGCTGGTCATACCTTTCAAACATCACGATTGCAAACAATGTCGACAGCCTTTATTTTGACTCGCAGCTGAACCTGCTCCTGGCGGGCACATCCAACAACACGGTGGAAATGATCAATGGAAGCACGGGCAGGATAGCAGGCACTGTAAGCGGTCCGCACTTCGACAAAGGGTCAGGCGGCATCTCGGAAATAACATCAGATGCCTCTGGGAAAGTCCTTTACATGGTAACCGGAAGCTATCCGGAGCATGTTGAGTCCATAAACATTGAAAACGGGCATTTGTACTGGTCACGATCAAACACTGGAATCGGAGATCTTGTTTACGACCCTGCTAACGATCTTATTTTCGGAATCAGTGGTTACGGTTATGTTGATGCACTCATAAGTTACAGCGGGAACATTTTTACAACATTCAGTGTGGACGGGGGCCCGTTCAGCACTTCAACTTCAATATCATACAACCCTCTGTCAAAGGAGATCTATGTTGCTACATCATTTCCCTCCGGATTTACGAACTATATAGCCATAATAAATGAGACCTATACCCCCTCGGAACAGAGAAGTATGTTTACCGGTTTCTCGATTCTGTCTGTCTGCGCTGCAATAGCAGCCACTTCACTTCTCATCCTCGCATTTAGGAGGAGAGGCATGTTATGATAGTCCAGTGAAAGCAGACACTGGAAAATGAAGTTAATGTTTCTGCCCGATTTTCTGAAGATTCAGCCCGCGCCATGCCATTGCCGCGGACAGTGCCAGGATTGAATAGGGAACAACGTAGTAAACAAGATACCTGAACGGGTAGTTCAGAACAGTGTTTATGAACTGTTCTGTCGACAGAGAACCATTCCAGGAATTATACGGGAGAACGTAGTTCACATTCAGCATCAGGGATTCCGTTACAATCATTGCGGTTGTAACCAGGAGCCCTGTGATCAGGACAATCTTCCCGCGTGAATCAGAAAACCGGAAAATCGCTGCCGCCACTCCTAATATGAAGACAAGGCCGAAAAACTTCTCAATAAAGAAATAAACAAGGAATGTCAGATTGAAAACGTACTCTCTCGCAGATACGGCATTCGTGCCGGGAGCAGGCTGCACCTGAGGCTCAATTATCATGTAGAATATGCCAACTGCAAAGATAATTATGAGAGCAGAATGCAGAGACAGCCACAGGCTTCTCCTGCTGGCTGTCCAGTACTTCCTGTCGAAATACCTGTCATAGCCCTTCATGTTAAGGAGCCCACCTATGCAGAGGAAGTATCCTATGTACCTCAGGTATGGAATCCAGAGCACTGCCAGGCCGGCGATTATCAGGACAAGCCCTGACCTTTTGAGATTCTTTTCAGGCACAGACCAAAGAGCAGTATTCTGGCCGTAGTTCACGCATTTACAATTGATTTTAGTATATAGTGTTTGAGGGGAGGCTCAGCTCTGCAAGGCATCATTTTATAGTCGATCGGCAATGAGGTCGCCGGCTTCAAATGGCAGGCCTGATGACAAGGAGTTTCACCGGCTTTATTCTGCAGAGTTCCAGCCTGCGCTCTGCCTACAACTTTGCCGCCGTTTGCCTGACCTGGTTCGTATTCGAGACAACAGGATCAGCCGTTGACGTTGGCCTCATAGCAATAGTGGAATCGCTTGCTGCCATGATCATATCCCTGCCGGCAGGATCAATAGTGGACAGGAGCAACAAGGGCGCGATACTCATTGCATCGGGAATTTCCGGCTTTACGGGGTTTGCGGTCCTTTCCCTGGTCATAGTTTCCATCTCGTTCAACCTCTACATAATACTGGCCATAGTGGCAGTCTGGGGGATAAGCAGGGAGCTTTCGAGGGCAGCCAACTTTTCGGTGATTCCTGAACTGGTCGGTGAAGGGTCAATCACGATGGCCAACGGCGTCTTCAGGGCAGTCGGAGGATCTGTTGCATCCGTTTCAAACGCAGCTGCCGGCATATTCATCGTCTCACTTGGTGTCCTGGCCGGTTTTGAGTATACTGCAGGGGCATACCTTGCCTGTGCAATAATCGCCGGCACTCTTGTCTTTCCTGCACTTCGTGCAGCGAAGAGAGAGGCGAAGCCGGAAACCGTGAAGAGGGAAAGCCTGCTCAAAGAACTCGGGGAAGCCCTTTCCTGGCTCGTGAAATGGAGGGGCTTCTTCGCCCTGACCATTTCAGCAACATTTTCCAACTTCTTCTTTGACATGTCCTACACATACCTCGTAATTTACATTTCTGCGGGAATCCATGCCAAATCGATAATCTTCGGGGCAGCGCTTGCCAGTGTCGCCGCCGGTGATGTGAGCGGGTCAATATACTCCGGCAGGGTCAACCTCACAAGGGCGGTGGGAAAGATCAACATAATTTTCTTCATGACACTGCCCGGCATCATATTCCTGATTCTGGGGCTGTACCCCTCATCACTACTTGCTATCGTACTGCTGTTTGTATTCGGGTTCAGTTTCAGCATTGGCGTGAACTCCTGGCTGAACTCAGCCCACAACGTGGTTCCGGCGGAAATGAGGGGAAGGTACTTTGCACTCGACGGAGTGTTGAGTTCCATAGGCCCCCTTGCAATTGCAGCGGGTGCGTTCACAATCTCCCTGATCGGAATAACTGAAGACTTCATCCTTTCCGGGGCTGCTCTTCTCATCTGTTCAATCGCATTCAGCCTGATCAGGAGCTACAGGCAGCTGGACTGCAGCACCGGGAATCAAGCTGCAGTTAAGGCTGCAGAATAAATTGTCACTTCATCCGCATTCAGAAGGGAATGAACTCCAGGAATGCTGCTGTGGCAAACAGTATGATTCCCATAATGTAGTCAATGTATTTTGGAGGGACTGTTTCCAGCGCCTTTGAAAGCCCTCTCGATGTTCCGTAGACCATCAGTGTAAGTGAGAGCGTACTCACAAGTGTGAACGCTGTGAGAATGGCAAGTATCTGAAGGCCGCTCAGGGATGAGGCTGCCAGCATTATTGGGATCAGTGCAAAATCAGGAAAGGCACTCACCGCAAGTATGGACTTCACGGAGAGTGATGCCGACCTGAGGTCTTCCTCCTCTTCCAGGTACCCGTTCACGATGAAGTATATGCCAACACCTACCAGAAGCAGAATTGAAGCAACCTCAACGTAGCCGAAATAGCTTCTCACGAGAAGAAAGCCGATCAGTAGTGCCACTCCTGCGACTGCCATTGAGGTGAAGGCATGCAGTACGCCTATTCCCGCAGCTATTGTGTTCTTCTTTCCTGAAGAGTAATTCAGGCTGCCGGAGACAACGGTGATGGGGACCCAGTGGTCAGGCGCAATCATGTGCAGGCCTGCAAGCACGATGGCGGCAACAAACAGAACTGAAAAATGCGGCACATCTTCATGAGATCAAAGCTGTACTTAAACAGGAACGGCTGCCGCATGGGTTCTCGATCCAGTGATCGTTTCATGAATACGGCCTTAAAGAAATTCAATAAGGACCGGCCCGGAAACGGATTTGTTATACTACATTCTCCCGGCGGATTTCAGCACTCTGAGCGCATTCAGCGTGATCATCTCGTTTGGGCCTTTCCTCCCCCAGTCCACGGCCTCCTGGGATGCCTTGTGCCCGGGGCCATCGGAGGGAGGTCTCCAGTAACAGCCTTCAACTGCCCACTTCCCATCCTCGCTGCACTTTGATTCGAGTATGTCAAGAGCCTCAGACATTCTGCTGTCCATGCCCTTTCCGGCAAGTGATATGACTCTCATGGCCTCAAGGAAGTTGTAATGCCAGTAAACGGGATAACGCAGTTTCAGGAAGTCCTTGTTTATGATCTCTCCGGATCTGTGGGACCTGAATATACGGTGGCTGAGGATCAGTTCACAGGCCTTTTCAATTGCAGCATCTGCTCTCCTGTCTCCGCTTGAATTCCGGAACATGACCAGGCCCCAGAGTGTTGCGAGGCTCTCATGGAACGACGAATGGCCCGCAGCAGGTTTCGGGTCACAGTTCCAGCCACCGTCGGGCCACTGTCCCCTGACGATGGTATCCACCACGTACTGAACTCTCGGGTCAGAAGAATATCCAAAGTAGCTGCAGGCGCCGACGGGATTGCCGTAAACAGAGGCGTGCATCCTTGTGAGGCCGTTCCTGATCGGGAAGCGGTAAGACATCTTCGCACGGGCGTGGATCCAGTTCAGGACGTTTTCAGCCATCCTGACTGCCCGCCTGTCATGAGGAGGCACTGCCAGGTTGGCCAGTGACACCAGCCTCCAGTGGGCTCCTGTCCATTTGACATACGGGTTGCGCCCGAAGCCGCCGTCTTCCTGCTGCCCACTGAGCAGTGCCTTGACTTTCTGGCCCTCTGTTATGCTGTCCTTTAGCAGAGATACCTCAGAGGAATTCGGATCTTTCCTCAGAACATCGGTTAGCGCAAGGTACCTGACAGACGGATCTCCGGAATGGAGAAGCCAATCTATCGCCTCGGAATAACCCGGCATAAGTGATGTATTGACACAGCTATATTAAGAGATAGTCTTCACAGTATCGGATAATGTTTATTTCCCAATCCCGGCTGATTCTATCAGATAGTGCATGGAACCGGAAGGCAGGAACAAAGGACTGGCTGTGCTCAGGATAATACTTGCTGCATACGTTCTGGTTACGCTTGGTTATGTCATCTACATGACTGTTTCGTGGCTCAACGGAGTGTATCCGTACAGGGACTTCATCGCATCCATGGTTTCGGTCCTGGTGACCTACATAATCATCAGGTTTCTCTACCCTGTGCTCAGAAGGCTTGTGAGCGGACAGGCAAGAGGCCAGCGGAACCTGAAGAGATGATTACAGGTTCAGTTCATCGCCCGGTTCGAGGACAGGCGCATTGACATCCACAGTTTCGGGGTACTTCATGCCTGAGCCTGTGTTCAGAACCACCACCTTTTCATCCCTGTCTATCCAGCCTTCATTTCTGAGTTTTGCAGCAGCTGCTGTTGCGGAAGCACCTTCGGGGCACATGAACATGCCTTCCGAAGATGCAGTTTTCTTCTGGAATTCCAGTATTTCCCTATCGGAAACAGAGACTGCCGTTCCCTTTGTCCTGTATACAGCATCAAGAACGAGGAAGTCTCCCAGTGCCTTGGGAACGTTTATTCCGAATGCAACAGTCCTTGACTCCTTCCAGAACTCGCTCTCCTTCTTTCCTTCCCTGAAAGCCTTCACGATGGGAGCGCATCCTTCGGCCTGCACTGATACAAGCCTGGTTGTGATTTCATCAATAATTCCCATTTCCCTGAGCTCAGTGAGAGCCTTGTAAATGCCTATTATCCCGACGCCGCCTCCTGTAGGGTACAGGATCACGTCGGGCTGTTTCCATCCGAGCTGTTCAACTATCTCAAGGCCCATTGTCTTCTTGCCTTCAAGGCGGTATGGCTCCTTGAGTGTGGAAACGTCGAAGAAGCCGTGCTTTGAGGCTGCTTTCTTCACGATTGCACCGGCATCGCTGATCAGGCCATTCACCAGGTACAGTTTTGCACCTGTTTCATAACACTCTGCCCTTGTTATTTTAGGGGCATCAACGGGCATCACTATGTAGGATTCAATTCCGGCCCTTGCAGCATAAGTTGACCAGGCTGCACCGGCGTTTCCGTTTGTTGGCATGCTTATCCGCTTTATTCCGAGTTCCCTGCATTTTGATATTCCAACGGCAGCACCTCTGGCCTTGAATGTTCCTGTAGGGATCAGGCCTTCATCCTTGACCATCAGGCCCGGTATTCCGATCTCCTTTCCTAGAGTTCCCGCATTCAGGAGAGGGGTCATGCCTTCTCCCAGAGAGACCACGTTCAGCCCGTTCTCAACAGGAAGAATTTCGTGGTAGCGCCACAGCGTATTCGGCCTTCCGCTTATGGAATCAGGAGAGAAGTATTCCTTGGCATTCTGGAGATCATATCCGGCAAGCAGTGGAGACCCGCATTCACAGGTTCCCTGGGC
>JBJKSW010000017.1:0-2568 GCA_046703525.1 Thermoplasmataceae archaeon | reverse complement strand
CGCATGAATTTCACTGATGCTTCCCTACAGGGGGCTTCACCTAGTTTTAATAATCCTAATATATACGAATTCATGACATATCTTGCGATTCTGCCCCCATATCTTCCAGTTGACCAGATAAGGAAGACTGCAGCCCAGGTGATGGATTCTCTTGAAATTACATCGGATCCAGAGGTGTCAAGCCCTGAAGTGGAAGCACTTGTGGTGACCACGTTCACGAAAGTGGGAAGTGATCTGATCGACAGGTTTCCGAACCTGAAATTTGTCCAGGTTGCCAGCACCGGATACGACAACGTAGATATTGATTACCTGAAAAAAAAGGGCATAATGCTGAGCAATATCCCTGTAGCCAACAAGGAATCGGTCGCGGAGCATGTGATCACCATGGCCCTTGCATTCCAGAAGAACCTGCTTTTCTTTGATTCAGAAATAAGGAACAGGAACTGGCCAATGCTTACTAATTCACGTGATCTGCAGGGAAACGTGTTTGGCATTGTGGGAATGGGAGCAATCGGCCTCAAACTGGCAGAGCGCCTCCTTTCTTTCGGTGTCGGAATTCTTTACACAGACATCAGAAAGCTGCCGGAAGAATCAGAAGAGAACCTGGGCATTACCTTCACAGACCTGGACACTCTCCTTGAACAGTCTGACATAGTTTCGCTGCACCTCCCGCTTACTGACGAAACTGCGAAAATGATGGACTGGGACAAGTTCTCCAGGATGAAGGATTCCGCTATATTCATAAACACTTCAAGGGGTGAAGTCGTTGACGAACCCGCGTTAATAAGGGCAGTGAAGGAAAAAGGGCTGCGCGCCGGGATAGATGTATACAGCCAGGAGCCGCCGGATTTTTCATCAGAGCTTTTCAGACTCGACAATGTAATCTTTTCGCCGCACATTGCGGGTGTGACGGTGGAGAGCCAGCAGAGGTTTATCACGGAAACTGTCGCTAACGTCCTGAAGTTCTCGCAGGGCCTGGACCCTCTCTACAGGGTGTGTTGATTGAAAGGCTCAGAAATTTTCTCAAGGGCAATAAAAGATCTGGGCCTGGGACCACTATTCGGCAATCCGGGGTCCACTGAACTTGGGATGCTGAGAAACATAGATGATTACATTCTTACGCTTCACGACTCAATTTCCGTTGGAATGGCAGATGGGAGGTCCCAGGTACTGAGGAAGCCTTCAGTCGTCAATCTGCACACACTTCCGGGATTGGCCAATTCAATGGCTTTCCTTCATACTGCACAGGCGAACAGGTCTCCTGTCATTGTAACGGCGGGACAGCAGGTTACAAGGCATGCGGTTTACGACCCCTTTCTACAGGGAGACCACCTTTCCCTTGCGTCCGGAGCTGTGAAATTCAGATATGTACTGAAACAGACATCCGACATTGCGGTCGTCATGAAACGTGCTGCTGAGATCGCGATGGAACCTCCAGCCGGGCCTGTATTCCTCTCGTTTCCAATGGACATTCTCGACTATGATGCCAGGTATGAGGAGGTGAGACTTGAGGAGAGGAAATTCGAACTCGTGGACGAAGGGGCAGTGGAAGAAGTATGCTCTGCCATAAACGAGTCTGTGAATCCTGCTATTGTTTTTGGATACGAAATAGACGTTTTCGATGCTTTCAGTGAGGCAGAGAAGTTTGCTGCTGCCCTCGGGGCACCGGTCTATGGTGAAGCACTTTCGAGCAGGGCAATGTTCAACAGCGGAAGCAGAAGCTATGCAGGTGATCTTCTCCCGGCATCCACACTTATGAATCTGACCCTGCAGGAACATGACCTTGTTGTGTTCATAGGAGGCAGTTTCACGCTCTACCCTTACATCTCATCGCCCGTTTTTCCAGGAAAGCGCACGATATTCATTGGCCTTGACCTGTCCCACAGAATCGGGGAATCTTACCTCATGAACCCCAAGATGTTCCTCAGGCAAGCGGCAGGGAAGATAAGGAAAAAAGGCAGTTATTCAAGAAAGGATGACTTAACGGCGGCAAGCGCGATCGCCAAGGAGAAGAAGAATATGGGCCTGAAGTACGTCCTCAGCAGGGCATCAAGGACGTTTAAAGGTTACACAGTGGTTGATGAATCAACGTCCTCCTCACCTGCGCTCAGGGCTGCTTTTGGCTACGGAAAAGACAGGTATTTCACCGCAAGGTCCGGGCAACTGGGCTGGGGAATGGCTGGAGCACTGGGAATTACAATGCAGCGGCCGGAAACTCTTTACGTGGTCGGAGACGGATCTGTCATGTACCTGATACAGGGCCTCTGGACAGCGAAGAGGTACGGCATACCGCTGAAGATGCTTGTACTTGACAATGGCGGGTACAACATTCTCAGAAGCTACAGCAAGAGCTATTATCCTGAGCTTGAGAATGCAGGATTCCTGAAGCTTGGCCTGGACCTTGAAAGCATAATATCCGGGTTCGGTGTCGAAACAAGGGTTGCAGACAGGGACCTGACGGACATGGAATGGCTGAAGGAAGGTGGAAGTGCAAAAGCACTCATTGTTGGTGTAAACAGGGAAGTGCCTAAGCTTTTCCTGTGAATTTCCTGGTAAAATCTAATAATG
>JBJKSW010000016.1:0-3900 GCA_046703525.1 Thermoplasmataceae archaeon | reverse complement strand
CCTTCAGGCTGACTTTGAACAGGAGACCTATTGTCTTGGTCAGGACGCTGTTGCCAACGAAATGCAGAGTCGTGTAATTCTTGGTTGTCCTAAGTGTGATCCTGTCACAGGAAATGAAATCAACTTCATCCATTTCCAGAATCTGTATCAGTGGAGGAATGATGTTAGTAGGGTAAGTGCCGTCTCCGTCCAGGCACACCGCGATGTCGCCTGTCATCCTGTCAAGTCCAGTCTTGTATGCAACTCCATATCCTTTCGCCGGCTGCTGTATGACTATGGCTCCCTTTTCAGCAGCTATTTCCCTTGTTCGGTCAACGGAATTCGTGTCTACGACTATGACTTCCACTTCGTGACCCATTCCCTTGAGGCCGTCAATGACCTTCCCGATAGTCCTTTCCTCGTTTATTGTTGGAATTACTGCACTTACTTTCACTTGGTAACAGTCCCCGGTGTCTTTCAGGTGCTCCCTGACCTTTGGTCTAAGACATTTCGTGATATAATTATTTGTTTGGTGGCTCCTTCATGGTGACCTGATCATAACAAAAGAAAGGGATATTGAGAGAACAGTAAATGGTATCATCCCTCAGAGATCCGGGATACCCCTCCCTTCTTTGATACTTCGAAAACATTGTCTGCAACGGAAGCCAGTTCCTTGTGATGCGTCACCATTATCATCTGCGGGACCGGAGTCTCGTCTCCCTTGAAGGTGTACTGGATTATATCCTTGAGATTGCTTCTCCTGTCCTCGTCAAGATATGTTGTGGGTTCATCCATCACAATCGTCTTGATGCTTTCCATCACATAGGTGGCAAGGGACAGCCTCAGGGCAATTGCAAGCGCGACCTTTTCACCGCCGCTGAGCATGTCTATGCTCTCAAGGTTCCCATTCTGCGATACTTCAATCGCCATTTCCTCATTTATGTTGACGTCATCAAAATCAAGGTTGAAGGAGGATGAGTACTCCCTCACCTTGTTGGTGATGTAAACCGCGGAATCTTTCCTTATTGCCTTCTGGATCCCGTCCCTGTCAAAACATGACCTGAGCCTGTTAATGGTGGAAATACTCTTCTTCAAGTTTTCAAGCGCCTGCAGTTCTCCCTTTAGCTTCTCGATCCCTGCCTTCAGGTCTTCTATGTTCTTCTGCTCGGTTTCCAGCCTGGTTTTCAGGGACGATTCCCTGCCGATAACCTCATGCAGACGGCTGTTCACTTCCTCATAGTTTGCGTTGGCGTCCGAGAATTTCTTCTGCAACTCCTCGTAGCCTGAAAGCTTCGATTCGAGATCACTGATTTCTTCCTTCAGTTTTTCAACCTGCTCATTTTCAGATCTCTGGGTGGTTGTAAGGGCGAAAAGGTTCTGCTTGATCTCCGTGTGCGTCTTTTCCTTCTGCCTCATTTCACGTATGCGCTGGCGAAGATCCGGATCAGGTTTGTAATCGATCTGTTTCTCCATTTCCTGCAGTTTTTCTTCGCCCTTTTCCACATCCGTTCTGGTGTCTTCCAGCCTCTTCTTCAGTTCCTCCCGGTTGGAGGACGAAAGCCTCATTTCATAGGTACGGTAGGTATCGTAGGAATACCTGAGAGTCTTCATCTTTTTCTCTATCTCAAGCACTTCCTCCTGATACCTCGAGTATGAATCATGATCCTCCTTGAGGGCCTGGATTGAATATTCCGCGGACTTCCTTTCCTCTTCAAGTGTTGTAATGTACTTTGCCTCAAGAAGGCCATTGCTTATGTCTCCAGATGTGAGGCTTGATATTCTACCCTCGATCATAAGCTTCTTTTCATCGAGTTTCTTCTTTGCGGCAGAAAGATCATCCAGAGATTTCATTAAACCGTCTGCCTTGGCCGAATATTCCCTGTTTATCCTTTCCCTGTGCTCTTCCGTAAGTTCCTGGAAACAGAGTGGGCATTTGGATGAGGAAGATAGCTTTTCAGTGTTTTCGCGTATCTCCTTCAGATCGCCGTTGATCTTGCCAACGTTTCCCCTTACTTCCTGAATCTTATTGTCAACTTCGCTTTTCTCGGCTTCAAGTTCAACCTTCAGTTTCTCGACGGCCTCGGGAGTGATCTCGCTCAGCTTGAACTGTTCCCTGAGCCTTGCAGACAATGTGCTGAGGGCGTTTCTTCTCTTCTCCAGTTCTGTCCTGATCTCCTGTATCCTGTTCTCGCTTGTCCTGTATCTTGCTTCTTTCTGCTCCAGTTCGGGCCTTTTGCTCCTCAGGTCGTTAAGCTTGCTTTCAAATAGAGTATAGGCAGTATGACCCTGTTCAACGGTTTTAATCTCGCGTGAAATCTTTTCAATCTCCTCCAGCCTCGAGGAGAGATCATTCAATAGTTCTCTTTTTGCCGGAAGTGTATCGGAAAGGGTGAAATAATCTCCAATTGCATCCGCCTTGTTGAGCAGGTTTGTGTCAATTTCTTTGGATAAGGCCTCTATCCTGTTGCTAAGATCCTTTATGTCCAGTGACCTGCGGTCCATGCGTATCCTGATCTGTTCAAGCGATTTCTTCCTGCTTTCAGCTGTGCCTGAAACCGCCCTGAGATCAGACAGTGAAGCCTGCGCCCTGGTTCTCTCAGCTTCAGCCCTGTTTAGAGCCTCAGTTATTGACGTCCTCTCTGAGGCAGCCCTGGAGATGTCAGCGCTGATCTCCCTGAGCATCTCTCCTTTTTCAGTCGCTGCCGCTTCCATCTGTTCGATATTTTCAGTAACGTTGGACGATGACTGCAGCCTGTTTTCCGTGTCCCTGGAAAGCTGCCCAAGATCATCGGCGAACTGCCTCAGTCTGTTCAGACCGAGAATTCTGCTGAAGGTCGTCTCCCTCTCAGCCCTTGTCTTTGAAATAAGTGAATCAATCTCCCCCTGTTCCACAAAAACCGAGTTCAGGAAGGTGTCCCTGTCAATACCCAGTTTATCGGCTACAGTATCATCTACACTCTTAACGGTTGTGGATAGTACAGATTTATTCATGGTGAGTGAGGCATCCCTGGATTTGATCCCGGTCTTTCCCATGGACATCATCCTGCTGATTCTGAACTGATCGGTACCTATGTCGAAGTCCAGATCGACTTCCATATCCTGTGCTCCTCTTCGCACCAGATCCTCGATGTATCCCCCCCTCTTCTCCCCGAAGAGGGCAAACTTGATTGCATCTACGAGGCTGCTCTTTCCGGCCCCGTTATGCCCGTATATCACGGTCACCCCCTTTTCAAGGTTAATGAGGGAGTGGTCATGGGAAAGGAAATTTTTGAGTTCCAGCTGTTTTATTATCATTTGCTTCCCCCTATTCCCAGCTTATCCATCAGCCAGAGTATGGCTTCCTCACGATCCTGCCTGGCGTGACTGTAGAATTCTTCTGCAATCGCGGCATTCTCGGGTTCATCCTTGAAGTACGCCTTGATGTAGTCTGAGGCTGTGTCCATTCCCGGGCGGGATTCAATTTCAACCTTTTCGGAAAGAAACTCAGGAGTCCTGAAAATGACGTCGGATATTCTGGACATTTCCCGCCTCACAGCGTCCTTGTCACATTCTCCGTTGATCCTCAGCGTAACAAGCGGTTCCTTTGAACCGAAGGATGTTGAGTGCCTGCCGATTGCTGACCTGATATCCTCAATGTAGTGGGCATAATCTGACTCAATAAGCATCTGGTACCTCACCGAGGTCAGCGGTATACGCTGGACCTCAACTAACCCATCCTTCAGCGTGACCAGGTTGACCGATTTCCCTTCTTTGAGGAAAGCAGGGATTTCCCGGATGCTTTTCATCTCGGTGGAGCCGGCATATGAGAACAGTGGTGTTTTGTCGCGCTTTATGGCGCCCTCGTGGACATGCCCAAAGGCAAGGTATGAAAAATTCTTCGGGAGCTCCTCATACTTAGCTTCACAGGCATCATCAATCAGG
>JBJKSW010000015.1:0-32188 GCA_046703525.1 Thermoplasmataceae archaeon | reverse complement strand
CATATCCAACAACGTAATAGTCAACATGCCCGGATTCGGCTCACTGTCTGATGAGGCCATATATCTGTATGATGCGTATAACGGCAACAACATAATATCACACAATTATGTAAGCGTTGGATCTGGCTCAACCGGCATCTACGCTGAGGACAACATAGGGGTTATGGTTTATGACAACGTTGTAAAAAACTCGACTACTGCTTTCGATCTGGGGAGCAACAATTATGTGGCATTCTTCAGCAACACTGCAAATGCTTCAGATTACGGACTGTACTCTTCAAGCAACAGCAATTTCCAGTACTACGGCAACAAGTTCAGCAATGACAATTATTCACTCTCTTCGTATTCCGACTCTATAGGAAGCATATTCGCGAACACATTCCTGGATTCACAGGCAAACTCTCCAGGCCTTTACTTCCTGGAAATCTCATCCCCCAATTTGCTGACATTCTATCACAACAACTTCATCAACGAGACAACGAATTCAACAGTGAACAACACTTTCAGCCCTGCAAACGGTTATGTCGCAATGAACGCAGCCCTGCCCGTAGGGGGAAACTACTGGTCCAACTATACGGGGAGTGCGGTGAATGGAATAGGTACCACTCCTATGAGAGTGTACGGAAACATAACTGATTACTATCCGCTTTCGTACATGTGGATCAATCCGACAGTTACGTTCCTCGAGACAGGCCTACCGACAGGCACTCAATGGTCTGTTTCCTTCGGAGCCGCATCACAGACATCCACGGCATCGAACATAGTGTATTCGCCGAACAGCGGTGAACACACAAATGTGACATATTCAGTATCACACGTGTCAGGCTACGTCGCATCGATCACATCAGGAACAGTATACCTGAATGGCGCTGACAGGTTGGTAATGGTTTCATTCATCCCATATACATACAACATAACATTCAGTGAATCCAACCTGCCTGCAGGAACAACCTGGTCTGTAACACTGAACGGAACAACGGAGACGTCGAACTCTTCTTCAATAACATTCAGTGAACCCAATGGCACATACAGCTATACAGTGGGCCCGGTCACAGGATACAGCACAGCAGCAGGGTCCGTCACAGTAAGTTCCGGCCCGCAGTCTGTGTCAGTGAAATTCACAAAGAACATGTATACAGTAACAGTGAACGAGAAGGGCCTCCCTTCAGGTGACTCATGGACATTCACTTTCAACGGGACAGCACACACGTCAACATCCAATGTAATCATGATACAGACAGTGTCAGGTACATTTACGGCTTCACTCTCCGGGCCTTCCGGGTACACTGCTTCACCTCTCTCTTCCGTCACAGTGAACAACGCAAACACGTCAGTGTATGTGACATTCTCAGTTGTTCAACCAGCACCGCCTGCAAAGGTTTACACAGTGCTTGTAACGGAGAAAGGCCTGGCATACGGGGCAAAGTGGACATTCACCCTCAACGGAAACTCATACACAACAAACCTCTCAGCCCTCGCTGTCCATGTGACAGCCGGAACATACACAGTGAATGCAACAGGCCCTTCAGGATACACTGTAACACTTAAAGCCACAACTGTAACAGTAAACGGAAACACAACACTGACTGTGACATTCACTTCCAGTGCACACACATCCGGTTCATCCGCCTCCCTTTATGAGGGGCTGGGAGCAGGAGTGGCAATAGGTGCAGTCGTTGCAGCAATCGTTACAATGCTGGCAACAGGAACAGGGATATTCAGGAACATGAAGAAGGGGAAGGGGGAAAACCAGTAAAATCCCTCCGCTTTTTTTTGAGGTCTATGGCCAACTGCCAAATTACTAATCAATTCTTTTTTTTTATCTCAATGCCACTGGACACTGGCCGTGGCACATCATTTTCCTGCACAAGTCAAATGAGAATCATTCATTACAAAGCGGAATCATTTTCTTTCGCAGATCACTCACTGAAACCTGTTTATCAGGTAGGCGCCAAAGGCTATTGACCACAGGAGTACTGGATAATACACCATTCTTTCCATTCCGCCTGGGCCGAGAATGTAGTCACTGCCGAAGTACTCGGAAACGTATGCCGCAATTGAGAGTACACCCAGGATTCGGGAAATTCTTGCGAAAGTCCCTGATGTTAATGTGAACGAAACAACAATGCTGCTCACGGAACCGAAGATGAAAATCAGCTGGGCTCCAATGTAATGGGTTGACTGAAACAGGTTCCACGGAGAACTTCCGACGAGCAGGAACCCGATGCCAGCAAGGTAGAGAGTTCCGGCAGAGTACCCGATTCCAGATTTTCTTGACAGCAGGTATGTGCTGTAAATCCAGAGAATTCCGGCAATCAAGACACAGAAATCCCAGAAGAATTCAGTTTTTACGCCCGATCCTCCAAGATAGCTGATTGCATCATTCCTGATGCTGTAATCAGGATACACGGCCGCCGCTGACGTGGTGGCCAGCATAGCAAGAATTCCTGATATGGCATAGCCTGTACCCGGGTTGCGTCCATTCTTGGCAGCGGAAGAGCTCCCTTCAGGCATGCCGTTCATCTGAAGACTGCAGAACTTTGCTGCTAATCATACTTCCCTTCAGGCTTTTTACAGTGAATATCAGACAAAAGGGCCTGATTGTGCGGCATATGTTCCGGAGCGCCAGAGTGCAGATTCGCCTATGAACCGGTTGAGAATTGTGCCTGAATAATGGTAATTTCAGCCTGTTTCTTGAAATTAGCATCATTTGTTATAAAGGGATTCTGAATTTTTAGTGTAGGTGTTAAGAATGCAGGAAAACAATCCGTTCTCTCTTGCTGGAAAGAGGGCACTGGTAACAGGAGGAGCTATGGGAATCGGTATGGGGATTGTAAAGAGGTTTCTGGAATCAGGAGCAAAGGTGATGATAGCAGACAGGGCAGCAGATCCGGCGAAGAAGTTCATGGAGAGCCTTCCGGAACCATCAAGGAATAATGTTGCTTTCGTGGAGGTTGACCTGCTTGACGCCAGTGCGCCTGAACTCATGATCGCCGAGATGGTGAAAAAATTCGGCGGTATAGACATACTGGTCAACAATGCAGGAATCTACCCCACAGTTCCAATGATGGACATGAAGGAAGAACTGTTCGACAAGGTTTACAGGCTGAACCTGAAGGCTCTTGCATTTACAAGCAAGGCAGCGGCTGGAGAGATGATCAGTAAAGGGATAAAGGGAAAGATCGTCAATATCGCTTCCATTGACAGCCTGCACCCGTCCTCAATAGGACTTGCAGCATACGACGCATCCAAGGGCGGCGTCCTGATGTTCACAAAGAACTTCGCGCTGGAGATGGCGCAGCATGGAATAGGCGTCAATGCCATAGCTCCTGGTGGAATTGCCACTGAAGGTGCATCATCCTCTTCTGCAGGAATGGATCAGGAAATTCTGAAAAAGCTCAGTGAGGAGTTTATCAAAATGATTCCGCTTGGAAGGATGGGATCTCCGGACGATATAGCTAAAGTTGCTGTTTTTCTTGCATCTTCAGCTTCAGACTACATGACAGGGGCTCTCGTTGTTGTTGACGGTGGAAGGCTGTTGATGTAGAAAATCTCCACACAGGCATAAATCAGATGTAAACAACCTGAAGGCAGGCCTCTCCCCGGGAGAGGCAGTGCCAATCAATTTATTTCAGGACCTGATCTGAACTGAAGGCGGAACAGTTTCAGAATGATAAAGACGAAATCCATCTATGATCCTATTGAAGAGGAAGACGGAGTCAGGGTCCTGATAACCAGGTACTATCCAAGGGGCGTGAAGAAATCATCCTTTGATCTCTGGATTAGGGCACTTTCACCCAGCAGGGGGCTTCTCAGTGAATACAGGGACGGGAAGATGGACTGGGAAGAGTTCGAGAAAAGGTTCACGGAGGAATTCACTTCCGGTGAGGAAAGCATGGGGGAAATCATCAGGCTGAGGGAGATGTCTTCCCGCGGAACAGTGACACTTCTCTGCTATGAACGTGAGGGCAACTGCCACAGGTTCAGGGTCAGAGACCTCATAACCGGAACTGGCTGAAGGCCTGCAAACGCTTTCATAGTTCACGGCCATTTCTGCTTACATGGAATACGTCTGGTATGCGGCATACGGTTCCAACCTTCTCAGGGAACGATTCATGTGTTATATAAAGGGCGGCAGGTTCAGGCTTGGCGGAAGCACTGCCCCGGGCTGCGCTGATTCCGAAGACCCTGTCTCTGATGAACCTTTTGTTATCCGGCATCCCGTGTATTTTGCAGGCAGATCAGCTTCCTGGGGAAATTCAGGCGTTGCTTTCCTTGACGTGTCAGGGAAAAATGAACCCGGTGCCATGACGTACGGAAGGATATGGAAGGTCACAGCGGGGCAGTTTGAATGCATTCACAGCCAGGAGGGCGATATGTATGGCAGGGAAGTATTTCTTGGAAACCACAGTGACGGCTGCAGGATACTCACATTCACTTCAACTCATGGCATTAAGGAATCAAAGCCTTCTCCTGAATACGTAAGGACAATCGCTGACGGCCTCCGTGAAATACACTCCCTTGGAGATGATGAAATAGCGGCATACCTCAACACCCTCCCCGGAATAAACGGCAATTATTCTGCTAATGGACTCCTGAAGCTGTGCCGGCAGCGTGACAGCATGTTTCTGGAAAAGTAATTATGCGATTTCGGATACAGAATTCACGTCTGCCGCAAACCTTTCCTATACCGTCGAACAGTGGCTCAACCTTGCCAGGAGCTGCACAGTTTCAGTAGAACCTGACGGGGAGACTTCGGCAGTGCTCTCCGACGCAATGAAGAAGAGCGTGGAGGGTTCCCTTCCTGTCTGGTACGGCGTGACCGATCTTGTCAATCCGGCAAGAAAATATTACGATGTGAAACATCCTGAAGTTCCGGACGACCCGGAGCTCACTGAGAAATTCAGGCACGGCAACAGAATTCACGATCTCGCATACAGGTGGTTCCGCGGGCTTCCCGGCGCAGTATTCAGGGAAGTGGAAGTAACCGGCGAGGACCTGGGCATTTCAGGGCTGAAAGGAAGGCTTGATTTTTCACTTCAGAACAACATAGTTGAATTCAAGACAACTACACACGGAATCTTCTCCGAAAACGACGTTATTGAGAAGAACCCGCAGGACCTCGAACAGCTTGTTGCATACAGCCTGCTGACTGCAAGGGAAAGGGAAGAACACTTTCTGGTGTACCACAGCGGCGATTTTGAGGGCTCTTTCAGGGTTTTCAATGTCGGCCTGAGAAACCCTGATGCCCTGGCGGAAGTTGTAAAGCAGAGGATGCTCGGGCTCAGGCACGCCATAGAGTCGGATGATCCGACTTCTCTTGGCAGGTGCAGGTACTTCGGATACGGCTGCAAGTTCCAGTCTAATGGAGTCTGCAGCTGCGAATCGCTGGCTCCACTGGACACTGAATATCTCAGGGAAGGTGTCACCATAAGAAGAAACAGGGAAATGGAGCAAGCACTGAGGGAGCAGGAAGCAAAAGCTTCTGAAGATATGCACACCGGTTTTTCCCTCTGGGACCTCGTGACGCCCAGGAAGGCATACCTCAGGGCCAGGGGCATGCTCGAAATTGAGGAAACACAGGATGACGATACCGGCGATATAATGAAGCACTCAAAGAACGCGGAATTCAACTCCCCGTTTTACGCAGAGAGGAGGGAACTGCTGTTCAGGGGATTTTCACTCGGTTACGTCACAATGCTTTCTGTCGTGCAGAAAAAGGAGGATGGATCCGAAACAACAAGAATTTATCCCTCAACAGTCAGGATAAACCACAATGACCCTTCAAAGTTCAGTGCCGACTCCATCTCTCCCTACTACCTGCTGAGGCTTGCCATGATATGTTCCATTGCAGGCTCAGACACCGGCTACCTTGTTGTGGGCTTCAACGCAGAGAAAGGGATGCTGAAAAGCTACAGGATCACCTTCAGGAACCTGGCAGAGATCAGATCAGGGATAGAGGACAGGATTTCTGAACTCGAAAGGTCAATCGGGAGACATTCTCCGGAATCACTGCCGGAATGTCCGCGTTTCCTGCACAGTTCATGCGGAACAAGCTGCCTTTGCGGCAAGCCAGCCTCCTGAATGTGACCGGTGCTGAAGAAAGATGAAGAAAGACATGAAAGCGCTTGTCAGGGCAGGGTACGACTCCGGAAATTATACGAGGGAATTCCGGACCTCCACTTCACTTTCTGGTTTTGAAGCCATTATGTTCACACGTCTTGTGGAAAAACTCCGGGAAGGGGACAGTGTTATTGACCTTGGATGCGGGGCAGGCGTTCCTTATGACAGCTATCTCGCAGGCAAGGGATACGGTGTTCTTGGAATTGATTTCTCATCAAAGCACATTGCACAGGCCAGGGAAAACGTCCCGGGCGCCAGTTTTGTGCTCGCAGACTACACAGCAATCAATCTGCCGGACTCAGCATTCGGGGGACTTCTTGCCCTCTATACGCTGTTCCATGTGCCAAGGGCTGAGCACGAACAGATACTGAGGAAAATGCACGGATCACTGAAGAACGGGGGAGTTGCCCTTATCACACTCGGCACGTCAGGCTTTGAATACTCTGAAGAGAACAACTGGGCAGGCTCTCCAGTAATGGCATGGAGTTCATGGCCGCCTGAAACCTACTATGAAATGCTCTCAGGCGCAGGGTTCAGCATACTGAGAAAGAAATACGAGGGAAATCCCGGGGACCGGGAATACCATCTCTGGGTGCTGGCGCAGAAACAGAGATGAATCAGACGTCGAAAAGTTCAGGATTGCCTGAAAATTCGCTGTACCTTCTGTTCTGTTCCTTAATGTACGAAACATCAAGCCGCGATGCGGCTTCCTCGTCAATTACCGCATAAACCTGTGGATGGTCCTGAAGAAAAGAAGCGGGCACCTTGTAGGTCATCGGCCCGTCCACCATGTTCGAAACTGCTTCTGCCTTTGACTTTCCGCTGGCCAGTATGAGTAACCTCCTGCTCTTCAGTATATCCTTCATTCCCATTGTTATGGCTGCGCCTGAGGGCGGCCTGTTCACATCTATTGTGTCCTGTGTCAGGAGAACAACCCTTGTCCTCGCCTCCCTTGGAGACATTGGCTCGTTGAAGGCTATGTGGCCGTTCTGCCCTATTCCGAGAACCTGCAGGTCCGGAGGGCCGAGGCTGTCAATCACCGCATTGTATCTTTCGGCAGCCTCGCCGGGGTCTCCTCCGGGATCAGGCAGGTGCGTGTCTTCAATGTTTATGTCCACCCGGCTGAACAGGTTCGTGTTCATGTATGTCCTGTAGCTCTCCCGGTGGTCCGGGCTTATGCCGAAGTATTCGTCCAGGTTCAGAGTCTTTATCCCCTTCAGTGAAACATTTCCATTCGCATATTCCCTGCAGATCCTTTCATAGAATCCCAGAACAGTGTTTCCTGTTGCGAGGCCGAGAACACCGATGCCGGGAAGAAAGTGCCTGAACAGGCAGAGCGCCTTCTCAGACATAGCATCATAATCTTTCTCAATGAATATCTTCATGTTTTCTGCAATTGCACAGGAGGCTTAATTTTTCTTGGCAGCATACGCATGGGTGCAGGATCAGCCTGTCAGGACAGAAATACAGCAGAAACGCATCACAGCAATGAAGTATTTTGCCACTTCAGCTGCATTCTGGCTGGTTATTGATTTCTCGACCACCGGGGGGATAAGAAATCCTTCTGCATACTACGGAGAGCACATGCCTGCCCTGTTGCTTTTCTATCTTGGTTTCCCGCTGTTATTCACGCTTCTCATATACTGGTTCAGTGTGACCGGAAAATGGCTGTTTGCTGCTGCAGTGGCAGAGATGCTGCTCGTAGAGGTGGTATTCACCGGAAACGCCCTCCTCTTCACATTTCCAGTCCTGCTGGCGGCAATACCTGCCGGAGTGGCGATCTACAGCCTCATAACGTTCGGGCCGAAGTGGATAGCGGAAAAAGATTTACGGAGGCACGCTCCGGCGCTGGCACTGATGGTTGCTGTCACTCTTGCAGTAGTGGCAGCCAACGTTGCTTCCTGATGAATGGATCACTGCTTTCTCAGGTAGCTGTCATTTCCGCTGATCCAGTCTTCCCTCACCGGGCTGAACATGTCTATGTCCACAGTGTATTCAAGTGCAGTTGCTTTATGTGGCACGTCCGGCGGGATGACAAGCACTTCTCCTGCGCCGACATATATTTCACTGCCTTCAATTTCAAACAGGAGCCCTCCCTCAACTATCCAGGAGACCTGCTCGCTCACATGCCTGTGCTCCGGCACCACAGCGCCTTTCTCGAGCCTTATTTCAGCCAGCATGACATTTTTCCCGTGCACAAACTTCCTTGTGATGTTTTCTGACAGTCGTTCAGCCCTCATGTTCTTCCAGTCAGTCTTTGTTGCTCCGACCATGGCCTCATTACTGATGGGCGGCACTTATTTCTTTTGCCTCAGCTCAGTCATACCAATCAGGAACGGTCAATAACAAGAACATCATGTTCGCATCATGGATAGGGCAAGGGTTGCACTTGTAACCGGAGGAGCCGAGGGTATAGGCGCATGCACTGTACAGAAACTTGCTGAGTCAGGATATTATGTTTTTTTCTGCGACATCAGTGATGACAGGGGAACCGCAAGGCAGAAATATTTTGCAGATTCAGGCCTTCACACTGAATTTGTCACTTGCGACATATCAGATCCGGATGCAGTGAGGGGAATGGCCGGAATGATACGAAAGAAATCTGGCTCACTTGACCTGATCGTGAACAATGCAGGGATAGCAGACCCGGCCATGAAATTTCCATCGGATAATACAGATTCATGGAGGAGTGTGATCGACACAAACCTGTCAGGCTCATTTTACACAGCCAATTTCCTGTCTGATTTAATGCCGGAGGGGTCGGCCATTGTCATGATGTCTTCAACGAGGGCCCTCCAGTCTGAACCGGACACTTTAGCATATTCTGCGTCCAAGGGCGGCATTCTCGCTCTGACACATTCACTCGCCGTAACCCTTTCTTCAAGAAGGATAAGGGTGAACGCGATCCTGCCCGGATGGATTGACACCTCAGCCTGGAAGCTGCCTCCCGTAAAGAGCAGCCTCGACAGGCTCGACCATGAACAGCACCCGTCAGGGAGGGCAGGAAGGCCGGAAGACGTGGCAAACCTGGTCCTCTTCCTCGCCTCAGGGCAAGGGGAGTGGATAAACGGCCAATCCATCGTTCTTGACGGAGGAATGACAAGAAAGATGATCTACCTTGACAGGGAAGTGATAGAGAATGCGGAAAAGATAAGGGAAACTGGATCATGAATACTGCAGGACCGGACTGTTGCACGTTCTTGCATGAAGTCAGCCGGATCACAGCTCCGCATGGTGAAGTTACTGAGCACTGATTATGTGGTTCCCGGGAAATCTGTTCCTGGCGCTGCCATTTATGCAACAAGATCTGAAAGTCAATTCCCCGCCGCATGTCTTGTCCTTTTCCTGTCATCCTTGCTGATTGCATACTGCATGATCATGTTCATGATGACCATGAAGATGCCAACCGCGAAGGAAAATCCGCCCCTCAGCATATACGGGACTGCAAACTGGGTACCGCCGGCCGAGGGAATGATGACAGTGTTTTCAGCGCCGTAGAACAGAAGAATCACCCCTGCAGAGGCCATTGCAATGCCTGCAAAGTAAACTCCGCGGACAACGCGCGTGTTTCTGGAGAATGCAGCACCTCCGGTGATTGCAATGACGCAGAATACCGGCAGATCGTATGCAACAAACTGGAAACTGCCCAGGTAGCCAAGGATCGGGTGGTCAGCAAGGGCCGGGTTCAGCCCTGACGGTACCGTATAGAAAATTGCCACACTGAAGAAGGCCAGTGTGGTTGAGCCAAGGGCAATAACAGTCATTGGGCTCCTTCCATATGCCGTGCTTCCGTCTGATGCGACCATGTCTCCTGCCTCCGGTGTGTATATATAGACATGATTTTATTTAAGCATTCAGCGACCGCTTCATGTCACGTGCATTGCTCAATCTGCCATCAAAGCCAGTCGAACATTCCCGGGTCGAATCTGGAAAACAGGTCAACAAGTATTCCGTCATTTTCTCCCATTGACGGAAGGGAGTACAGAACTGACAGATAGCTGTTTGCTTCGTCCGCTGGAAGGAATGTCGTTATTTCCAGCCGCCTCCCCTTTATCCTCAGGATCACTGAAACTCTAGGTATCCTGGAGTCATCGGCCTTCTTCCTGGCTTCTTCAAGGAACTTCTGAGATGTAACTCTTTCATAGATCCTGTCCTGCCCGGATATCACAACGTAATCACCTGCAATCTCTTTCTCAGGGTACATCACAAGCTTGACATTTTCATCCGTTGCCTGCCTGCTTTCCACTTCTGCAAGCACCTCAAACCCGCCGCTCATAACCTCCTGGTTGTACTGCTCTGCAGAGGCAAGGACAATAGAATACCTTAGGACCGACAGAGGTACACGTTCATTAATGACCTTCAGTATTTCAGACAGGCCGAAAGAGGGGCCGTAAAATGCGACTCTCACCCGCTGCCTGATCCCGTGCATCCTGAGGAGGATGCTGTTTATGTCCAACGACCTCGAGCTGTGGAACCTGAAAGTCACGTAGAGTTCCCTGCCGAGCAGATAAGATCCTGTGGAAACCACAGACGGGACCTTCATGATCTCGGAAATGAGCGCTTCATGCTCGGTGCTGCCGAGCTTCTCTGCGATCGTGTAGTAATGCTTCTTCTCCTGGACGTTTTCATTTGCCCTTACCGTGGATGCAAGGCTGCCAGTCAGCCCTTCTTTCGAAACGTATCCAAGAATGAAGGTTCCATTTTCTCCGCGGTATATCTGGACAGGCATAGCCTTTCCAAGTTTCTCTGCCAGTTCGAACCATGGAGAAACCTGCGTGAATGACAGGACGCACATACGGTCGAGCCTGCTGTTTATGTCAGTGATCTTCATGGCAGAACCCCTCCAGCAGGCTCCCAGTTTTCAGCAAGTGCGATTCCCGCCTGCACCTAAAGCCACCCCCACATGCCTTCTTCGAGCGGTGCGCAGATCTGCAGGACCATCCCCCTCTCTGGCATGCTGTCAGATAAGCTGTAAAGCACGTCAAGAAAATCATTGACTTCGGCTGAGGGAATCAGAGTCGTGATTTCAAGGGAATCCCTCCTCCTCCTGCCGAAGAATGTTATGAGCGGTATCATGGACTGGAATGACTTCTTTCCCAGTGAATTGAGAAACTCGTCATTGACACTCAGTTCATACAGGTTGTCGTCCCCGGTGATCCTGCTTGCCCATTTGAGATCAGTATCTGAATATGTAATCACCCTGGCCCCGCCCTCGACAATTCTTGTCCTGTCTGCTTCAGAAATGGTGTCCGGAAAATCCATCGGGTTGAGGTTGGAAATATTGAAATCTTCACCCGTTGCAAACCTGAAACGCACGACTGTGAGAGGATTGTTTGCCGAAGTCCTGTTGAGAATGGCCGTTATTCCCTCTGAACGGCCGATATATACTACCCTGAACGTATCCTCGTTGACAGCAGCCCTTCCGACAGCTGCATTGACATGCCTCAGAAGAGAACGGTGAAACCTGAATGTTATGAAGAATTCGCTGCCGAGAATGTATGATTCAGATATGATCACGGAAGGAATGGCCATGACTTCTGAAATGAAATTCCCGCTCAGTGTTTCTGAAAACTTCTCATTCACAGAGTAGTAACTTTCCTTCTCCTCCATGTTCTGGTTCGCCTTTATTGCTGATTCCAGCTGTTTTGGAAGAGATTCCTTTCCGAAATACATCTGAACATACGAACCATCGGGATAGGAGTATATCCTTGCTGGCGTCCGGTGCGGTGACCGTGAAGCCATCTTGAACCAGCCTGAGTCCTGGGTGATTGCAACTGTGCAGGCCATGTCCAGCTTCCTGTCAATGTCCCTTACAAGCATTTCAGAGCAGCCCCCATGTTTCGGGAACAAGCGGCATGCTCAGGACCAGTTCAGGCTTGTTTTCCTGGACGGATCCAAGGCTCAGAAGAGCGTTCATGTAATCTTCAACATCAGGAGTCGGGAGTATTACTGCCAGTTCAAGCATGGAACCCGTGATTCTCCCGAAGCTGGCCATTACAGGTATGCCTTTATCCTGAATACTGGCCGATAATTTCAATGTGAAGGGGTCAATGGCGTCAAGGAGGTATATGTTGTCACTTTCAGAAATTGGTTCAGGCCAGTCTACGTGATCAGATGAGTAGAGAATGACCTTTGGCTTTTTTCCCTTTGCCTCCCTAACTTCGGATTCTCCTATGTACTCAACTGGTTTTCCATCGGCCGAAACGCTGTGTGGAAGATTTGCCATCCTGATCCTGAACTTCACCGCTGAGAGCGGAACGTTCAGGGCTATATCCTCAAGATTGGCCTTTATCCCCCTGGAAGGGCCAAGATAGATGACCCTGGAGGCATCTCCCAGCTTTCTTACCCCGCCTATAAGCCTGCTGATTTCTCCCGTGTCGGAATTGTGGAACCTGTACCTGAGGCGGAGTTCACCCTCTTCCAGATACGATCCTGAAAGAATGACAGACTTTATTGCCATCCCTTCATCAAGGACGGATTTGATGCCTTCGTCATTTATGTTCTCGCTGACAAGGTAATGGTTCTCTTCCTCAATGGCACTCGGGTTTGCCCTAATTGTTGCAATTGCATTCCTGGAGAGTTTCCGCTTCTGGAAGAGGAACTGCAGTACCATGCTACCGGAACTCTCCCCTATCCTCGCCGATATTGATCCGGGTATGTTTGAAGCCATCTCGAACCACGGGTTCCTGAGACGCAGGCCTATAATGCACAGCATATCCAGTTTTCTGTCAACATCGTCCAACAGCAATATTCTCTACACCTCATTTCGATTTTGCAGATTTTCATGACGAATAACCGCCATACCTTAAAAAGATAACACCAATATATGTTATACTGTATAATTCGCTTCTTTACTGACGAATATCGTTTTTTGTATTTGCAGGCTCTATAAAATAAACACTCCGCAGCAAATTGATAAATTGGATGAACTATTAAGGAGATGTAACCTAAAATGACTCAAATTCTCATAGATTACAGCAAAGGCGGACACAGGATAACTGTTGAAAGGTGCGAGAGGCCTGTAGTTGCAAGGCTGGAAGAAACTGAGATAGCCAGGACAGATTCCGCCCTGCTTCTCAGGGAGACGGGATACCCTCCGGTGCATTACATCCCGATTGCAGATGTTGCTGACGAATACCTTGAAAAGTCAGATACAATTACAACCTGCCCGTTCAAGGGGCATGCGATGTACTACAGCATCATGGCGGGGGGGAAAGAGCACAGCGATGCGGCCTGGAGGTACCTTGATGCGTTTCCAGAGTTCAGCGGCATAAAGGATTTTGTTGCTTTCTACAGCAACACAGTTGATGTGAGGGAAGAATAGGCGCATAACTTCCTTCCGGCCCGGATTTTCAAGTATAACTGTTATTTAGGCTCCGGAGATAAATTGGAGCCTGCTGCCCGCACTGTGCCGGTTGCAGGTGCAGGGATGGACCGATCCCGCAGGGGCGAAACGGCTCCACTGGTGGTATCATTTGTCTTGCTGCCGTATCAGGTTCTACACGTTCAGAATGCCCGGATCAGGGCTGGAGGGTTGAACATTGAACATACTGGCCAACAACCTCTCCAAAGTCTATTCAGAAGGAAACCTTGCTCTTGACGGCGTCACTTTCGACCTGGAGCACAGGGGCATCTTCTCACTTATAGGTCAGAACGGCGCAGGCAAAACAACACTGGTCAGAATACTGTCCACCCAGCTTATGCCGACCTCAGGAACAGCGGCTATAGATGAACTTGACGTTGTCAGGGACGCTGTCAAGATAAGGGAGAGGATAGCAGCGGTACCTCAGGAGGCCCGGGCCGTGCCATGGATGACGCCCTCACAGACGGTCACTGCATACCTGATGTGGAGGGGCTATTCACATTCTGATTCCAGGCAGATGGCCAGGGACGCAATAAGAAAGTTCGGCATGGAAGGGTTCGAGGACGTTAAGAACAGGAAACTCTCCGGGGGGCAGAAGAGAAAGGTTCTGGTCTCATCAGTGCTCTCCTGTGAAGCGGACCTTATATTCCTGGATGAGCCGACGACGGGCCTGGACTACATATCAAGAAAGGAGCTGTGGAACATACTCGCCTCACTGAGGCACGACAGGTCCATCGTGCTGACAACGCATTATCTCGAGGAGGCAGAGGTTCTCGGGGACCATATCGGAGTACTGAAGGACGGAAGAATGGTCGGGTTCGGAACACTTCAGGAACTGAGGAAGATTACAAAATATCCCCTCGGAATCAGGATTTTCGACGGCAGCTATGACGTTTCTTCAGTGAGGGGAAAGGCAGTTATGATGGATGGGTCTGTCCAGGTTTTCACCACTGAGGACGAAGTCTTTTCCATAGTGAATGACCTGATAACGAAGAGGATCATGTTCACGGTGCAGGAAACATCGCTGAACACAATATTTGAAACACTGGTGTACGGAGGCGGCGTTGATGTACAGGCATAAGGGTAGCCAGATCTATGCATCAATACTCGTTAACTCAATCTATGCCATGGTAAACTATCCCGTTACACTGATAAACACGCTTCTGGCGCCCCTTTCAATTCTTGCCGTTGTGACCTTTGCGAGCCACGGGACTCTTCTTCCTGTTGCCGCTGAAGGGGCCCTCATAATGAACATGGTCTCCAGCGGAACATCCATGCAGGGAGACCTCTCCCACCTGAAGAACGACATGAGGCTTCAGGACATGGTGGTCAGTTCACCAACGGGCCCGGGAACATACATACTCGGAATGGCAGTCTCGGAGATCGTTTATTCAATTCCGACACTGGCCCTTCTGATAATATTCAATGCCGTATTTGTGAAGCCTTCTCCTGCAGCCGCAATAACAATCTTCTGTGACATGTCACTGATATTCACATTCTCCATCTCACTGGGATTCCTGCTCTCCACATTCTCTTCAGACATAGTGCAGAGCTGGGCATTCTCCGGCATACTGTCTCCAATTCTCACCACAATACCGCCTGTATACTATCCAATTTCATACATCCCGTTCCCGTACAGGTACCTGGCATACATATCTCCTACAACATATTCTGCGCAGATAGCCCAGAGCGCAGCCGGATTCACGGACATACCAGCTGGAACAATATTCTACTACTGGATTATTCTGATTGCCGTGACCGTATTGTTCAGTTATCTGGCATTAAAAAGGTCAGGATGGAGGGAAGCATGAAAATCAGAAGAGCTTTTTCTGGCCGTCTGGAACAATGCTCCTTATTCTTGCCTCCCAGTCGACCGGCTCCAGTCCGGCAGCTTCCCTGAAAAGGTTGACAGTAAACGGCCCGAAACCCTGAAAATGGTTGTTTGCAAAGATGAACGCATGCCTTATCCTGTCTTTCTGCCTGTCCAGTACCCCCGCCCAGGATTTTATTGTTGAAGATCTGTCCCGCTGTACCGTCCCGAACCTGTCCTCGCCAATGCTCCTGTCGCCCACAAGCCTCAGGTAGGCAGAACCTGATGTGATCACTTCCGGGACCATAAGCATTGGAACTTCAGACCATGCCATTGTTATTTCCGCATCCCGCAGCATTGAATAGACATCCTCAGCAAACCATGAGCTGTGCCTGAACTCCACAGCAAAACTGATGTCCGACGGAAGCAGCTTAATGAACTCAGCGAATCTGGTCTTCTGCGTTTTTCCCCTGAATGAAGCCGGAAACTGGATGAGAACGAAGGAGAGTTTTTCCCCGAGCGGCCTGATTGCATCTGTGAAGGCTGAGAGCACTGTTTCAGAATTCCCGAGTTTTCTTTCATGCGTTATTTCCTGCGGAAGCTTGGCTGTGAACCTGAAACCGTCAGGCGTAGCCTCATCCCATGATTTGACCATGTTCCTGCCGGGTATTCTGTAGAAAGTGGAGTCTATTTCCACGGCATCAAAGACTCTTGAGTACAGCTTAAGGTAGTCCCCCGGCCTTGTGCCTTTGGGGTAGAACGGCCCCACCCATCCGGAATAGCTCCAGCCTGAACAGCCAATCCTGTAATCCATCGATACCACTCAGGCGGTTAAGGCTAATCAAACTAGGCACGCCCCGCCCATCCATATTCAGCAATTCACAGGAACGGATGGCTTTGCAGGCAAACGGGCCACATCATGAAAGTTTCAGGAAGATCAGTAGAGCCGCCATATGGCGGTGATATCATTATACCGCCATTGTGGCTGATCATTCATGTTCGAGCCAGTAAGAGAGAATGTTCTCAGGTGGGGAACACCGGACCCTGAAGGGGACTGGATGATGTATGCACACCTGATTGTGGAGGATGGCAGAGTCGCGATGGTTGATCCGCCGCTTGTTCCGGGGCTGCTGGAATCGGCAGGCAGGCTGGGGAAGGTTGACGCAGTCATACTGACAACACTTGACCACACCAGGGGAGTCAATCACATAGTCAGGAAAACAGGAGCAACACTGTATGTCCCTGACCAGGGAAAATCGAAGGCAGTCGATCCTGAATACTCAAGGAAAGTGAAAGGGATAAGTGATTTTGAAACCTACGGAAGGGAGAAAATCCATGGCCTTCTGCCGGTAAGGGTTACAATAGAGGGTGAGAATCCGGATGACATACCGTGGATCGACGAATTTGCCCTCCTGACGGATAAAAGGGAGCTCATAACGGGGGACATAGCCATAGGAACACGGCAGGGGAGAATTGCAATGGCACCCGAGTGGTTTCCGCACGACCCTCCGCACGAAGCATACCTGCCTGCACACAGTGTTTTCCGGAAAATACTGACTGAAACGGGTGCAACGTCGCTTCTTGCCTCACACGGCTGCAACATTTACGGGACACTCCAGGGCGAGGCAGAAAAGCTGCTCTGAAGCCTCTTGATTTTCAGACAATCCTTTTTAATATCCGCCATGGATTGGAACGGGATTGCATTGATACCTGTCAGGCCGGCAAGGGCTGGGGACGCTGAACAGATAGCTGAAATCTACAATCAGGGAATACGGGGACGGACAGCAACCTTTGAGACCCGTGAAAGGACTTCCGCTGACATCATGGAGTGGATCAGAAGCAGTTATCCAGTTGTTGTGGCCGAGTCGGGGGAAGGGATCTGCGGTTTCGCTGCCAGCTTCAGCTATTCCGGCAGGGACTGCTATTCCGGGGTCTGTGAATTTTCTGTGTACGTCCGCGAGGATATGAGGGGAATCGGCGCAGGAAGGGCAGCAATGCTCAGCCTGATCGAGGCATGTGCATCCGCCGGCATGTGGAAGCTCGTGTCCAGGGTGTTTCCAGAGAACACAGCGAGCAGAAGTCTCCTGAAAAGCCTGGGATTCAGGGAAGTTGGCACATACCTGAGGCATGCGAGGCTGGACGGGGTCTGGAAAGACACTGTGATCGTTGAATACAGCATTCAGCAGGATTAGGCCATGCAGGCACTCCGTGCAGAACATTAAAGCGTTCACAATCCAGTACGGCCGGGCAGGCAGCTGCGGATCATTCAGGACACAGAAACTGTGCAAAACAGGTTCATGGAGTCATCTATTTATTCCATCATGCCCTCTGTTTTCCTGAGGCTCAATGGACTTTAACGGAGAATTCGAAGTCAGTTCCACCAGGAAGGATGTATATGATTATGTTACAAATCCGGAGAAGCTCAGCGCCTGCATTCCGGGATTGAAGAGCATTGATGTCAGGGGGAACGATGAATTCTCGGTTGTCGTGAAGATGGGGATAGCCTTCATAAAGGGTGATTTCAGCATTGACATGAAACTCCTTGACATGAAAGAGAACCAGCATGCCAGGGTAAGCGGCCAGGGAAAAGGCCTTGGCGGAAGCATTGGCCTTGAGGCCGTGTTTGACCTGTCAGAAAAGGATGGAAAAACTGTAATGACCTGGAATGCATCTGCCCTCGTGGGCGGCAAACTGGCGTCCATGGGACAGAGGGTAATGGGAAACCAGGCACAGAAAATGATCAGCCAGATGTTTGAGTGCCTGAAAGAGAAGCTTTCATGAAGCCCTGATGATCAGAGCTTTCTGGTGTACTGGGATAGTATCCTCTCTATGGTACCCTTCTGAATTCTTGGAGCCCCGGGCGCCCTGATCAGAATCCCTGTCACTTTCTCGGCCCCGGAGAGTTCGTCCACCATGTTGAATGCAACAGTTTCATCGATTATTGCAACTCCCCCGCTTCTGGAGGTGTCCCTGAAACCCTCGATCATCTTCATGTCGTGCCGGTCCAGCTGCCCTTCCTCCCAGAAAGGCTTAACCGTCCTGTATTCCAGAGTATTCCTGTTGTCCATGTCGTCCCTGAGCGACTCCATTGGCCTGACCATGCAGACTGCCCTGGTGTGGACACCGCGCTGGGATGCGGCTTTGAGTGCACTCAGAACGTGCTTCATGTAATCGGAGGGGAAACCCGCAATCATGAAGATGTCAGAATCTGCCGAGTATATGAGCTCAGCCAGTTTCCTCCTCACTGCGTTCCTTCCCTTTACAACCCATGCGTAGGCAGAACCGTCATCCCTGTCAGGCTTCGATATCCTGAGTGCTGCCAGTTCTTCCCTTATTTCTTCGCCAGCGCTCCTGTGAACGTCCATGAGCCTCTCCACAACCGAATCAGGATCTGATACCCTGTAGAGGGTCGGGCGCCCGGGCTGCACTTCAACTATTCCTGAAGCGGCCAGCCCTTCGAGGACTTCATAAGCCTTGTTTCTCGGCACGCCTGAATGGAAATGCAGGTCGCTTGCTCCAAGCGGGCCCATTGAGAAAAGGGATTCAAGCACCTTTGCCTCGTTGATGCTGAGCCCCAGCCTGGTCAGGTTCCGGGCGATGTTTGTCAATGTTACCCTAAAGGTAACACTAATATAATAATACCCGTCAGAATCTTAATTCAGTGATAAAAATATGTTAGGGACATCTGTTTTAACAGCATACAATGGTACCTGGTACGGAAGTGGATGGTATTACCCTCCATTTTTCCTGTTTCTCTGGCCCCTGTTCATAGGACTGTTCATACTGGCCTGGATCTTCTTCTGGAGGTTCAGGAGGAGTTACTGGAACCGCTGCGGCCCCTATGGGCTCAGCAGAACTCATGGCTGGAATCCCGAGGAGGTCATCAGGATGAGGCTTGCAAAGGGGGAGATCAGCGCAGAGGAATACGAGGCCCTCCTTCAAAGGCTGGAACGCGGGAGAACCTGAAATGAACTACGTGAATTTGCTATTCAGAGGCACTGCGGCGCTTGTCCTCATACAGCTGGCCCTTGGGGGCCTCCTTACATTTGATTTCATCTCTCCATTACCGCACATCGCTGCCGGCTTTGCAGTTTTCGTCCTTGCAATTGCATCAATGATAGCTGCAAACACAGCCAAGCCGCCCTTCAGGCCGCTGAAATTGATGTCTGTTGTTCTTGTCCTTATGATTGCCGTTCAGGCAGTTCTGGGGTTCTGGACGCTTGAGACCGGAAACCAGGCTGTAGCGTGGGTCCACTTCCTGCTTGCGCTGGGTATTTACGGACTTGCAATTTCCACTGTCTTCATGGCCTCAATAGGCAGCCGCCTGATCAAAAGCAGCGGAGAGATGCCCGGTTCACGTTGAACGGGCCATTCAAAGATGCAACCGGGATAATATTAAGGCATCCGACACATATATCAATCCGTGGCAGGCACAATAGTTTCAGCAGACATCGGCGGCACATTTACGGACATTGTGGTTCAGGACAACGGAATCATAACAGGGTACTTCAAGGTGCCCACCACTCCCAGGGAACCTGCCTCCGGCTTGATCGCAGGAATGCAGAAACACCTGGGAAAGGATCCCGACGAAATCGTGCATGCAACAACTATTGCAACAAACGCACTCCTGGGCCAGTACGGCCTTGAACTTCCCGGAGTATCGCTACTAACAACAGAAGGTTTCAGGGACGTGATAGAAATCGGAAGGCAGAACAGGCCGGGCCTGTATGACCTTTTCTTCCAGAGGCCGCGTATGATAGTGGCTAGAGACAGCAGGCACGAAGCTTCCGAGAGAACCGACAGTTCCGGCAGAATCCTGATGGAGATAGGCCTGCCTGAGATCAGGGCCATAATGGAAAATATTCTCATGGAGGGTTCAGAGGCGGTTGCAGTGTGCTTCATAAACTCATACCTCAACCCGGAAAACGAAAAGAAAGCATGCAATCTGCTGAAGGAGAAATTCAGCTACGTTTCAGGATCATACAGTGTTGCCCCGGAACAGAGGGAATATGAGAGAACATCAACTACCGTTGTGAATGCAGCCCTGATGCCAATCGTTTCAAAATACATAAGGGACCTTCAGGACAGGCTGTCCGGGCACGGAAACCCTTCGCTGAGCATAATGGCAAGTTCCGGAGGCCTCTCTTCCCCCGAGGACGTCTACGAGAGGCCTGTGCAGATACTTGAATCCGGCCCTGCTGCGGGAGTGATTGCAGCCGCAGAGCTTTCACGCCTGCTGGGCTTACGCAACGCCATAAGCTTCGATATGGGGGGAACCACTGCAAAAGCCGGCACGGTCGTCGGCGGAGAAGTCTCCCTCACTTCAGAATATGAGGTGGGTGGAAGTTCTCATCACGGAAGGGTTACCAGAGGCTCGGGATATCCGGTCAGGTATCCGTTCGTTGACCTGTCTGAAGTCTCTGCGGGTGGAGGGACTGTCATTTGGAAGGACTCTGCCGGCGCACTCAGGATAGGACCGGTAAGCTCAGGTGCAGATCCCGGGCCCATGTGCTATGGGAAGGGAGGAAGAGAGCCAACGATAACGGATGCAAACCTGGTGCTCGGCATACTTGGAGAAAGCCTGTTAGGGGGAGAAATGTTGCTAGACAGGGGTGCCGCAGTTGAGGGGCTCTCGAGGCTTGGTGATCCCTTTGAGGTTGCAGAATCGGCCATATCGCTTGCAGACCTCGAAATGGCACGGGCCATCAGGATAGTCACGGTAGAGCGGGGCCTTGACCCGTCCGGTTTCACTATGATCGCGTTTGGCGGCGCAGGACCTCAGCACGCTGCAAGGATTGCTGAAGAGCTGGGCATGACCGAAGTTGTTATTCCACCTGCCCCCGGGCTGTTCAGCGCCTCAGGACTTCTCCTTTCTGACTGGAAATACGAGGAAAGAGAGTCATTCCCGGAAGATCCTGAAAGGGGGTTCAGCAGGCTTGAAAAGTCTCTGGGAACAAAACATCCTGGAAGTGTGTTCCTGAGGTACGCAGACTGCAGGTATGAAGGCCAGGGCTCAGAACTCACCGTTTCTGTTGAGTCCGGGTCAAGGGAGGAAATTGAAGGGGCGTTTGGGAAGCTGCACCTTGCAACATTCGGATTCGTGCTGGACAGGGATGTGGAGATAACAGTCATCAGGGCATTCGCAGTCATCCAGAGGGAGAAGCCCGAATTCTCGCCAATGGCAGGATCAGAGCTGCATGAAGCTGCAAGAGAAGCTGTCCTCAACGGAATGAAGACGGAAATTGCTGTTCTGGGGACATCTGCACTGACCGGAGGAAGGCAGATCCATGGCCCCTGCTCGATCGAAGGGTATGATACAACAGTATTCGTTCCGGAGGGCTGGACCGCGGAGAACGGCGGCCACGGAGAAATAAACATGAGGAGGGGTTCCTGATGCCTGGCGGATGGGAAATAATCGGAAAGGCTACAGAATTTGTGGCGGAAGAGATGGGAATAGCCCTCAAGAGGTCCGCCATTTCACCAAACATAAGGGAGAGGATGGACCACAGCTGTGCCGTTCTTGATACAGAAGGAAGGATTGTTGCACAGGCAGAACACATCCCGGTGCATCTCGGATCTTTCAGGACCGGATCTCACAACCTGCTCGAGTGGATGGAGAGTGAGCGGCTTGACCTCGAAGACGGCGACATGCTTCTCCTTAATGATCCGTACATATCAGGTACGCATCTGAACGATGTCACAGTCCTGGCACCCGTCTATTACGGAGGCAGCCTCTTTGCCTATGTGATAAACAAGGCACACAACGTTGACGTTGGCGGCCCCGTGTTCGGAAGCCTGAACCCGAAAGCGACTACGCTTTACGAAGAGGGACTGGTGATACCACCGGTCAGGATAGTGAGAAAAGGATCAGTGAACAGTGAGATATTCTCCATGATAAGGGAGAATTTCAAAGACAGGCGGACTGCCGACGGCGACATTAACGCCCAGCTTGCTGCCAACAGAATGGGCATATCCCGCGTGAAGGCCCTGTGCGGACGTTTCTCGCCCGAGAGCACAAAGTCGGGCTGGAACGAGGCAATTGAACACAGCAGATCACTCTCTGAAAACGAGATCAGTTTATGGCCAGGCGGAACATACGAATCGGAGGACTGCCTTGAGCTTGGAGAAGAAGACCTGAAAATAAAGGTCAGGCTGGAAATAAAAGGCGGCAGGGTTAAAGCTGATTTTGAAGGCACCGGCCGCCAGGTCCCGGCTCCCCTTAACGCGGTTACGGGTGTCACTTATTCTGCAACCGCCTACTCGGTGCGGAGCGCGATGAAATCAACCGTGCCCGTTAACGAGGGATTTTACAGCACAGTGGACATGAAAGCGCCTCCTGGTTCTATTCTGAATCCGGACAAGCCGCATCCCGTGTCGGGAGGCAACGTTGAGACCACTCAGAGGGTCGCAGACGCAGTTCTGCTCGCACTCGGAATGGCCATGCCGGACAGGATACCGGCAGAATCCTCCGGCACCATGATGAACGTTATGATGGGCGGCCCGAGGGGCAACGGTCTGTTCTGGGCATACTATGAAACAATCGGGGGCGGGACAGGGGGAAGGCCGTCTTCGGACGGCGTTTCAGGCATACACTCAAACATGACAAACACCCTGAATACACCGGTGGAGGTTGCTGAAAAGGAATACCCTGTCAGGTTCACTTCCAACACACTCAGGAGAGGCAGCGGCGGAAACGGGAAATACAGGGGTGGAGACGGCATTGTCCGCTCATTCACTGTGACATCCCGGGCGAAGCTTTCGGTCATAGGGGAACGGTTCAGAAACCATCCGCGGGGTCTGAAAGGAGGGGAACCGGGAGAGGCCTCTGCGATCACAATAGCAAGGAAGACGGGCATTGAAAGAATGCCTGGAAAGTTCACAACTGATCTTGAGGAGGGCGATGAGGTGATAATTGAAACGCCGGGAGGGGGCGGATACGGATACAGTGGGAGCTGATCCGCCTTTTCGCGGTCAAAATACGGTTCTCCTTTAATAACAGTAATGATCTTTACAGTCCATGCAGAAGCTTTCTGAAAGAAAGGTTCTTCTGACTACATCAATAGGCGCCTTCCTGGGGCCGTTCACAGGCAGCATAATGAGTTTTGCCGTCCCAAGGATAGGGGAAACATTCGGCGCATCCCTCTACAGTGTGATCTGGGTTCCAATGGGATACCTGATCTCGCTCACCGCATTCGTGATCCTGATGGGAAGGCTCTCAGACATATACGGAAGGGTGAAGCTGTTCAGGATTGGCCTCTTCATTTATCTTGCAGGCTCTGTGCTGGCATCGCTCGCGTTTTCCATATACCTTCTGATAGCAGCTTCGTTCGTCATAGGCTTTGGAGGGTCATTCCTTGCGGCAAATTCAACTGCCATAGTCAGCCACGTGTATCCGGCAGAGAGAAGAGGCGGAGCTCTCGGCATATACGCCATGTCCGTTTACATAGGGCTCACCACGGCTCCCGTGCTTGGGGGCGTGCTTCTGCAGTTCTATGACTGGCAGTCTGCGTTCTGGATCAACATTCCTTTTGCCGCAGTGACTCTTGCGTTCACATACCTCTTCATCGGGAATGCACCAATGGGGGAAATGAGGAAGGAATCCCCTGACATACCGGGTTCAGTTCTTTTCACTGTTGCGATACTGTGCACAGTTGTTTACCTGACACTCTCCCAGATTGGCGGCTTCATTGAATACATATATCTCGGTGTTGCAGGCTTCGTCCTGATGGTGGTTTTTGTGCTTGTGGAGAAGAGGGTCAGCGAGCCCATGCTTGACACTTCACTGTTCTCATCCAACAGGACTTTCACTGCTGCAAATGTCACAGCCTTCCTGAATTACATAAGCACTTTCTCAATAGTTCTTGTTTTCACCCTTTTTCTTGAACTTGTGATGGGATACTCACCTTTCAGGGCCGGGCTGATGATAACAGCAGAGCCCGTTTTCATGGTCATATTCTCCCCCATAAGCGGAAAGCTCTCGGACAGGTACGGAACACGAACCCTCTCCTCACTCGGAATGCTGATAATTGGGGCATCATTCATTGCACTCTACTTTCTCAATGTGAGGGAATCCCCTCTGAATGTTGTCATTCCACTGAGCTTCATCGGCATCGGGTTCGGCTTGTTTTCGGCTACAAACACCAATGCCGTAATGGGATCTGTACCGCACGCGAAGTTCGGAGTTGCCGCCGGAACGCTTGGGACCATGAGGTTCACCGGGCAGCTGGCAAGCCTTGCCCTGTCGACAACAATACTTGCTGTGAGCATACCAAGGCAGGTCATACTGAAACTGTTTTCAGGCCTGACACTCACTCTGCCCGCTCCTGACATTCAGTCATTTGTTGCCGGCTTCAGGCTGGTAATGCTGATTTCCGGCATACTTTCACTGGCAGGAACATACACTTCACTTCTTAGGTCCAGAGGCGCCTGACGGCCAGCACCTGATTTTCAGGCGATCCTGCTCTGCAAACCTGCTTAAGCTGTTCACTCAATGTCCATCAGAGGATTGTGCGGGAAGCGGTATTGTCAAGCCAATACCAAAAGTATTAAATTGAGTATGCGTTATATATTTAAAGTGCATGAACTCCATAAAAACATCCGGAATACAACAGAGTGCAATGAAAACGGTTGGTCTGAATGCTGATTAAGGACATAGACAGGAAGCTCGACATGATGTGCATAATTGCTATCATGCAGGACTCCCCCTGGTTTATTCTATCATCCCGGTTCGGAACGATGATTCCGGGTTACCTCTACCAGGAGGAGGGAAAAAACTTCCTGCAGATGTATGTGCAGAGGAACCTCCTGCCCAGAGGGCTTCAGACTGCCATCCTGAGCCACAAGACTGTTGTGCAGAAGAAGACACATTATGTCATTACAGAGGCCATCAGCAACGAGAAACAGATGGCAATGGTCACAGACCTCATGCAGATACCGTCTGTCATGACGACGAATTCCTACCTGATGGGCGATGAACTCTTCATATCATTCAGGTTCCACAGCAATTTCACTGAGGAGGTCAATGTTGCCCTGTCCAGGATAAATGCATCCAGCGGTTCCGTGAGGATAGCTTTTCTTGGTCCCTCTCCTGGCATAACCGCCGTGGTGGACAGAGTCAACAGTGAAACTCCTGTCTCTGTGGTCAGGTACTCCGTTCCGCTGCCAGAGGACAACAGGATCGTGGAACTGGCGCTTAACAGGGACAGGGAGGGACTAGCAGAACTTGACCCGAGAAAGCAGAACATAAACATAGCCAGGCTTATCCTCTATTCAAACACAAGGATCGATGACGCGCTTAAGCCAATTTCACACGATGATCACGTCTATGAGTCAGACATAGAGGACAAGTTCATGGTTGAGGGAGCAAGGCTCGGAAACGAACTCAGGATACCGCGGATAGCATTTTTTATCAGGCTCAGGGGAAACAGGCTGGAAGACACAACATTCATACCGACGGTGGAGGCCGACGAATACATTAACGTCTTCTTCTCGGTGAAGCCTGACACGGGAAGGGGAAAACCTGTGCTGGAGCTCTACTCCTCATTGGAGCAGGACATGTGGAACTGGCTGTGATCTTCGGGGCAGTCCAGCGGCCTGCAAACAGCGTACACCGGACATAGAGGCACCAGGGACTCAGAGGACGAAAACAGTGTTACGGGCGATCCTGCATTATCATTCACACAACAATTCTCCTGAAATCAGGATACAAAGCTTCCGCATCAGGCAGGCTTCTTCTTCGCCAGCCATGTGCTTAAATCAGAGTAGTGTGTAAGCACAGGCTTCCAGTCACTCATCCTGGTCAGTGTGGCCGCAAACACCCTGATATAATCCTGCATCAGCATAGAGGGCAGTATGCCGGTAACACGGAAGTGAGGGTTGTCAAACTCATAAATTCTGGCAACCGGGCCGATCATGTCGTCATTCATCTTTCCATTCATGAGCTCAACGTATTCATTGTCCGTATCGGCCCTGTATATGCTGCCAGGCACAACTGTCCTTATGGACGGGCTGCTGCCGGGATCTCTGTCAACAAAATACACCGCTGCCACCTTCGGGTATCCGTACGGTATCTTGGCTATTCTTGTCCATCTGTCCCCCATCGGATTTCTCTCCCGGGTGACTTCCCTGGCCGGAGCTACGTGGTCTATCTCAACAACGCTCAGGGGCAGTTTCCTGTTTATCTCAGAGAAAATTTCCTCAAATCCGCCATTCCTGCCAAGATATTCGATGGAGAAACCTTCTACAGTGTTTGAAGCCGATATAACGAATTCAGAAATTTCCTTCAGGTTTGCCTCATGAAAAACAATCTCGGCGTTGAACCTTCCTTCTGATATCCACAAATCACTCAGGACGGCCGAATTGACAGATATGATTTCATTCAGGGCTTTCACGAAGGATATGCCTTCATTGACCCTTCTCCTGACCCTCCATATTCCGTTCCTCTTCACGCCATTGAATTCGTTGATGAAAATCATGAGATCTCTGTCCTTCTCGCTGTCCCTTGGAAAGAACATTATCAGTTCGTAACGGTCATCTAGTATGAGAAGACCCAAGGGAGTTCTGACTCCGAGCTTCCTGGACAGGCGGGAGAGCCTGTCTCCAGGGTCGTATGAAATCCTGAGTTTCATGTTCAGCCGGTCAAGCAGTTCAAACGCGCAAATCACTCCATTAGTTAATGGCTCCGGAATTGACAGGCATCTGCGCGGAAGCGAACGGGAAAGGCAGTCATGCTACCCGATTGAAGGAGTTCAGTCCAGTGAAATCCATGTTCAATTACCGGTGTGTTTACGTATTGTGCGCATTAGATAAATATTTTGTTTCAATCAGATCAACCCTTCAGCATGAAAGCTACGGTAAAATCACTTGATCTTTTCAAGAGCCTGTATCCTCCTGGCCGGATGCGGATGGTCGCTGAATATTGATGAAAATGCGGACACCTTTGCAGTCTTCCACTCCCTCAGCAGCCTTTCGTGGTCAGCGGCTACGCCCTGATCAGGATTTGCTATGAGCAGCATATTCGTGAACGAGGAATTTGATGCTCTCCTGGCCCTTCTTCCGGGCGGGGAGTAGGAAACAATCTTGGCGAGCGCTGTCTGCAGGTTCTCCGGCCCGTTTGGAATGCTCTTTGAGTTCATGTCAGCATAGCTTTCCCTGAGCCTGTTCACTCCCAGGATCATTATGCTGAAGATGAAGCTGACAATCATGAGTGCAATTGCAATGAGAAATGATGAGCCGTTCTGGTTCCTGCCGTTGCCTCCAGTGAACAGGAGGGTGTAGCCCAGGTAGAATATCACTGTGGGTATGATGCCTATTGCCATCAGGAGAGCAACATCATGGTGCTTCAGGTGGCCTATCTCGTGCGCTATGACTGCCTTGACCTCATCCCTGTCGAGCCTGCTGAGGAGGCCCGATGTAACGGCAAGCCTCCTTCCTGCAACAGGTGAACCGTAAGCAAAGGCGTTTGGAAACGGCACATTGGCAATGAACACCCTCGGCACTTTCTGGTTGTTGCTTGCACAGACCTCCCTCACGTCATCCATTATCCACTGGTATTCCATGTTGTCGGGTGAAATTTCCCTTGCCCTGAAGGCCCTGCCTATTATGTAAGGCCCTATGAGGAACTGGATTATGTCCATTGCAAGAACGAAGATCAGTATTATTGTGACAAAGCCCACGCTGACCGCGTCTCCATAGAAATAGCTGGCAACACCCAGCACTATGAGTGTAAAGAGCGCCGCTATTGCAACACCCGCGAGCAGGCTGGCTATCTTCAGTTTCAGCGAGTAGAACTGCACATGGATTCATCGAATTCGAAGATATAACCATTGAGCCAGACAGTCATTGTCAGAGGGAAACACAATGCTCAATGGTGTTCCTGAGGGAAATCATAAATGTATTTCCATTGCATGTATAAGAAGGAGTTGAATCTTCATGCCGGTAAGTGCAGGTGACAGGCTTGTGGTGATAGCACACAGAGGGGGATCAGAACTTTTTCATGAGAATACGGTTACTGCGTTCAGGAAAGCACAGGATCTGGGCGTTGACGCCATAGAACTTGACGTGAACCTGACAAAGGACGGGAAACTGGCAGTAATACACGATCCGGACCTGAACAGGATAGCAGGAATAGACAGAATGGTCAGTGACATGACAATGGCTGAACTCTCGTCGGTTGAACTTGAGGGTGGAGAGAGGATTCCATCCCTTGATGACGTGTTCAGGGAAGTGGGCGTGCCGCTTGTAATAGAGCTCAAGAGCTTCGAGACTTATTCTGCCCTTACTGAGCTGTTTGATGCCAATCCCGAATACGTTGGAAGATGCGCTGTCATAAGCTTCTTTCATGCAGCACTTCTGAAGCTCAAGGAAAAATATCCAGATCTCACGACAGGGGCTTTGCTTGCAGGACTGCCCGTTGATCCGGCTTCTGTTGCAGTATCCTGCCGTTCCGAAATGCTTGCCCTGAATTTCGAGGGCGTGAACAGGGAATATGTGGATCTCTGCCACATGGCCGGGGTGAGGGTGACTGTCTGGACACCGAACACGGAGAAGGAACTCCGTACCATGGTCGATGCAGGCGTTGACTCAATCGCTACAGACAGGCCGGACATTCTGCTCAGGATACTCGGGCGCAACAGGAATTAATGTCAGGAACCTTCCTGGGTCAGTTCCTCCAGCGGCTTACCTCTTGTTTCCATTCCCAGGGTCAGTGTAACAGCAACTCCTATCAATGAGAGCAGGGCAAGGAACAGCATGCCCGGGCCGTATCCCAGAGGGTCGGAAATCAGCGGAAAGACGAAAATGCCAACAAGCGCACCTATCCTGCTCACAGTTGTGCCAAGCCCCTGCGCGGTTGCCCTGATGGATGTCGGGAAGAGTTCCTGGGGATAAATGGAATTGGTTATTCCGGGGCCGAATTCCTGGCTTATCTCAAAGAGTATGAAGAGCAGGACTATCAGAACTATGCTTGAAGTGTAGGTCAGTGAGAAATATGCAGCTACAAGTGTCATTGTCATGCCTATGAAGCCTATTGCAGTCACTTTCTTCCTTCCCGTTATGTCAACAAGGAAGAACGTCAGGATTGCACCGAATATTGCGACAATGGCAATAACTGCTGCCGTGCCTGACGCATTCGTGCTTGAAAGTCCCAGGCTCTCAAGTATACTTGGCCCCTGGAGCGCGATGACATAAGTGACTGCGTCCAGGATGAACCAGAAAGCAAGAACGAAAACCGTCGCCCTGATGTATTTCTTCCCGAAGAGGTCCCTCATGGATGCCTTTGTAGGCGCTGCCGTTTCCATTACGGCTTCAGGGCCAACAACTTTCCTGACAGATTCAGCAGCCTTTTCCGGTTCTCCGTGCTCCATGAGCCACCTCGGAGATTCCGGTATTGAAGTCCTCAGGACCAGTACAATTACGGCAGGTATGACTCCCAGGAGAAACATGTATCTCCAGCCGACATTGCCAAGGGGGGAGAGGAAATACCCTGCAGCGTAGGAAAGGGCGGAACCCACGAACCATGACAGGCCGCTTACAGTCAGGAGCTTTCCCCTGTGTTTCGCCGGAGCGTATTCTGCTATTATTGTAGGGCTGATTGCGTAGTCTGCGCCTATTGCAATCCCAAGGAACAGCCTCGACAGAACGAGTTCAGTGACCGACGACGACAACGCAGTGAGTATTGTGAATACAATGAAGAGCACCATATCCCAGAGGTAGATGTACTTCCTTCCCCGCCTGTCAGTCAGGTATCCGCCCAGCACCCCTCCGAATACCATTCCCAGGACAGCTGCACCGATAATCAGCGTGTGTTCACCGCTGGTGAGCGAGAACTCACTGTTTAGAAGAAGTATGGCAACAGCAACAATGGAGAGGTCGTAGCCGTCCAGAAAGGAGCCTCCTGAAGACAGCGCGGTGATCCGCAGGTGTATTCCCTTGACCTTGCTTTCATCCAGGGGCTTAAACATATGTTATGATACGATCAGGACTATTAAAAAGGCTCTCCATAATATATTTAGCATTATGTTCCGGGAAAAGTCCAAAGCCGGAATTTCATTGGAAGGATGATTCAGATATATAGGTCCATGAAATTAATGCACCATGGAGAGGCACTACTTCGAGAGTTCGCACGGCAGGATGTCATATCTGAGCAGGGAGGGAAAACTTCCTGTTTTGTTCATACATGGATTCACGGCTTCTGCATACATCTGGAGAAGCCTCCCTAAATATCTTGACAGCAGATTCGCCCTGATTTTCGTCGACCTGTTCGGACACGGTAAATCTGATGCGCCCTCGGGAGACATGGCGAGCCGGGATGGGAAGTCCATGATAAAGATGCAGGTATCGGCGATTTCCGAGCTTATGGAAAGCATTTCAATTGAACAGTATTCACTTGTCGGCAGTTCACTCGGGGGCTGGATATCTCTGGAACTTGCCGTAAATTTCAGGAGGCCCTCAAAGGCAGTCCTGATCGACAGCGCAGGAATCATGACACTGGAAGACGGCAAGTATGCGAGTGGCCTCGCCGACCTGATGTCCCAGTACTCAAGGGCCAGGGGAAAGACAGGCAGGATGCTGTCCGCAGTCATAAGAAATTCCAGCCCGGACAGCATGGTCATGGACAGGTCCCTAATCGAAAAATCAGATTTTCCCGTATCTGTGATATGGGGTTCCGACGATCACATACTCGATCCCTCATACGGTGTGAAGCTGTCAGGCATGCTGAAAAACAGCGAATTCCATGTGATTGATGGCGCAGACCACACGCCGTTCAGGACACACGCAAGGCAGGTCGCGGACCTGATAAATGAATTCCTGCTGCGCGGCTGACCGCTGATCCTCAATACAAAATAAAAAAAGGGGGGCCGGCTGATTGGCACAGAGGATCAGTCGGGCCATTCCCGGCACCCTCCCCTCCCTGCTTCCTGTTTATCTCTTTGGCGAAGCCTGTGCTTCAGGCATCCTGAGCACCGGTGACGCCGCCTTCTTGAACTTGAAGAGCGGTATCGGGCCCGGAGATCCCGTCGATTCCCATCTGTCGTTTATCACAACAGCGGCTGCCAGGTACACTGTGAAGAACACGTCCACAAGCCCGACTATTCCGGCCGGCAGGACCGCACCGGGCATCGCACCGAACAGCGTTCCCGCATCGGTGAGGCTGAGCAGCGGTATTGCCCACAGTATGAATGTCACCAGCAGGAAGAACAGCATCAGGTTGTGTATCACTGTCATCCTGAAGCTTCCAATCCAGTACACAAATGTCATGAACGAGAAGGCAAGTGCCATCATACCGATCAGGTGTGCGTGCATGACGTCAGTGACAGCAGCAGGGAAAGCCCAGTGTGCGAGCGTTACAGTTCCGAACGTAAGGAAGAACCCGGAGTATGTGCCGAATGCAGTTGCGCCGAATGTGTTCCCGTTGTTGTATTCCCAGTTTGCCGCAATGAGCAGGAACAGCCCGCTGAAGACAAGCGCCGGAGCCATCAGCGTAAGGTGTTCGCCCCAGCCAAAGAATCCAACCGCATAGAAGGACAGAATCATAAGGCCGAAGCCGTATGCAAATATCCCCAGTGCTGTTGGATCCCCTTTCTTTGAAACATCACGTGTTTCTTGAGTCATAAATCCGTAGCTGCTCAGTGTGCAAATGGTTTTTTATGTATGAAGATGTTGCAGTTTGTACACACTATATGTCTGCAAGTGAAATAATATGGTGTAAGTTTTACATATAATCCAGAAATAGAGGGATATGACAAAGTTCCTCGAATCCATAGCCGGCCATGACTGGAAGAGCACAGGAAGGACAATGATCCTTGACAGGCTTGCATATGTTCCAGAGACACTTGAAAACCTTGACGGCTCATTCCACACGACAGTGAAGATTGGATGGGGAATACCATACC
>JBJKSW010000014.1:0-3618 GCA_046703525.1 Thermoplasmataceae archaeon | reverse complement strand
CATTGCTGGAAACGACCAGGTTCCTCTGGAAGCCATAGCAATAGATTCAGCCAGGGATTTCATTGACGGAAACATGAGATTTCTTGACCCTGGAGACATGAGGTACCTTTTTGAGACCAAGAGCGGGGCATCAAGCCTTACTGATGCATATAAAAGGGCAGAAATCCTCTCCAATGATACCTCATTCGGCGCAGGTTACGCCCCTATGACCGAAACTGAAACGTGTGTACTCTCACTGGAGAAGTTCATGAACAGCACTGGTTTCAAGAGGCGTTTCCCATACTCAGGCGAAGACGTGAAGGTTCTGGCGACCAGAAAGCGGAAAAAGCTTGACATAATAGTTGCAAATGCATTTGTTGACAGATACGTGGAATCGCTGGATGATTATTTTGAAAAGAAAACGGAGCTCATACGGGCAATAGAAGACAGAACGTCAGAACTTCTTGGAGATGAAATGTCCTTTGAGATATCGCTAAACGGCATTGATGACAGGTCAAGAGGCAAGGACGGATGTTACCTTACTGTGACCGGAACGAGCGCAGAACATGGAGATGACGGATCTGTTGGCCGGGGAAACAGGGTAAACGGCCTCATTACGCCAAACAGGGTGATGAGTTTCGAAGCAATTGCAGGCAAGAACCCCGTGAACCACATAGGAAAAATCTACAGCATACTTGCTTTTCAGGTGGCCCATGAAATCAACATGACAATAGGCGCAGACGTCTCTGTGAAGATTGTGGGGCGTATTGGAGATCCTGTGAACAGGCCAAGAGTTGTTGCAATAAACGTTCACCAGAAGCTTACATCAGAAGAGAAGAACGTGCTCAAAGAAGTGGCTGAAGAAAGGGTGAGGCGAATCTCTGACATTACAGAAGAACTTGTGGCAGGAAAAATTCAGGTCTGCTGATTTTCATAATTTTCTGCTTCCGGTTATAGTTAAACATTTCTCTGATGGGTAAGGTCATAACATTATCTGAACTGCCGCCATATTTTCAATTGATGTATATGGGCCGAATGCCTCCGCTGTTGTATGTTCCAATTGGTATTTTGATCATAACTGCTGCCCTGGGCATTTTCACAGGAATAACGCTCATACAGGATCCAAGCGGGAAGAGCATGGGAATGGATTCAATCCTGCCGTCAATACCGGTAGTGTCTGACTTTCTGTTGGTTGGACTGTGGCTGCTGATAGTCTACGGGATTTATCCCGCCATCAATGCAACAGGATTAATCTTCAGGAGGCGCTGGGCATTCTACGCCACAGTAGTTCTGGCTGCAATTGAATTCGTGTGGATCGCGGCCCAGTTGGTCCTGCTTTACCAGATAGGTTTTTCCCCATGGCAGGCGATCATTCCAATACTGGCTACCATTACACTCATAATACTGTATGTTCCGTCAGTCCGGTCAGCATTTCAGGGGTACGCCAGAGGTGAAACAACAGGCAGCAGTGGCTGAATCGAGGATGCCCCGCTTCAATAAATGTCCTGATGAATCTCATAAGTACGATGTTACAACCTCAGAAGATACGATATCAGATTTATATCCAACAATAGGTTCCAAGTCCAACCGGGCGGGTTCTCATGAAGAAGATTGAAGTGAGGTGCATTGAAGAAAGCAAGGAGTCAATGGTCGACATGCTTTCCAATTATGATCTCACTTATTCGACTCACGAGGAATTCAGGACAGAAATAGGAGCTGAACCCGTATACGTGTTCTCTGTCGTGCTTCCGGATGAACTCCTCAATACTGTCATGGATGAAGTCAGCAAAATACTCGACATGAGAAGGTCTGACAACCAGATAATCGTCACTGATGTCCTTGGATATATTTCCACGAAGCTTGGAAAAATGCAGGAAAAGTATGCAAACCACAAGAGGCAGAATCCTCTGGAGCTTGTTGTACAGCCTCTTGAGCAATATTTGAAACCGAATCTGGACATGATAATCCTTATAATAATATCAACAGCTGTTGCGCTGGCTGGACTTTTCCTGAACAACAGTCCGATACTTGTGGGCTCAATGATTTTATCTCCTCTTCTGGGACCGATTAATGCTGTGACAGTCAATGCCAGCATCGGCAGAATGAGAAAGGTGGGAAGGGCTGAATTTGTACTCTTTGCCTTGGTCTTCATATCACTGGTGACCTCTGTTGTGCTCACTGCCATTCTTGCGCTCTTTACCTCCCTGCCCCTCGACAGCAGCGCAATAACTTCGAGAACATCGGTCACTCCGTTTGACCTGGTGGTTGCTCTTGCACTTGGTGTGGCCGGCGCCCTTGCCATGGCCACGAAGCTGCCTGAAGCCCTTGTTGGTGTTGCTGTCGCAGCCGCACTAGTCCCTCCCCTTGGAGTCGCAGGAATATCGCTTGCTACGGGCCAGTGGTCCAATTTCTACAACGCATTCCTCCTTACACTTACTTATCTGTTTGGCCTTAAAGTTGGAGGTGTTGCAACACTTATGCTTCGAGGCTTCACGCCCCGTAAGTACTGGGAAGCATCCAAGGCCAGGAAGTACGGAATCAGGTCGCTTGTTGTCTTCTCCATAATAATGATCATTCTGCTTATTCTCATAATTGTTCTGGAGATCAGGTGAAAAGTCATCTCTTTTAAATACAGACCTGTGATTTCTCAGGCATGGACTCCCAGACCGAAGCCATAATTCAATATTCTGGAAAGATACATGAGCAATTGAATGAGCAGATAAGGGAGGAAATCAAGAAAAGAATAGCTGATTCTTTCCTTGTATCCTATGGAGCCAGGGATTCTCTTCCTGTTCAGATAGAGAAAAGAAGCTTAATGCCTTCGTCAGGCAAACTCAATTCTACAGTTTATTTCACGGGCGACAAGGCATCCATTGATGTAGCGACCTTCATAAACGGTTCAATGACAAGATACCTGGACTACAATGACACATACCTTTCAAAAGAGGCACTTCACCCTTCCGATAACGTTCCTCCGGCGATGGCTGTGGGGGAAGCACTCGGATCCGACGGATCTGAAATCATAGAGGCTGTTGCCCAGTCTTATGCCGTCTTGTGTTCGCTTGCAGACGCTGTTTCCATCAGGGACAGGGGATGGGACCATGTGACATATGTTTCTATCTCGTCGGCAGCAGGAATAGCCAGACTCATGGGCCTTGACGATAGTGAGTATGAGCACGCAATCAATCTTGCAATAAACAACAACATAAGCATGAGGCAGACCAGGGCTGGCGAACTGAGCATGTGGAAAGGCTGCACCGCCGCAAACGCGAGCAGAAACAGCGTTGTTGCTGCTCAGCTGGCGAGAGAGGGTTTCACCGGGCCATCACCGATTTTTTCGGGTGAAATGGGCTTTTTCAAGCAGGTATCAGGTAATTTCCATGCTATTCCGGATGCAAGACTTATTCTCAGGACTATGATCAAGAACTATCCGGTCGAATACCACGCCATGAGTGCAGCTGAGGCGGCTGTCTCTCTGCGTGACCAGATTGGTGGAAGGAAGATAGAAAGTGTTCACGTTGACACATTCGATGTTGCTTATACCATAATTGTGAAGGACCCTGAAAAATGGAACCCGAGGACCAAGGAGACTGCTGACCACAGCCTTCCGTACATCATTGCATACACGCTCCTTAACGG
>JBJKSW010000013.1:0-47536 GCA_046703525.1 Thermoplasmataceae archaeon | reverse complement strand
GGGGGGGGGGGGGGGGGGGGCGCCGGTGGCGGCGGACGAGACCGTTGCTCCTCGTGTCCAGGACGAATGCATCCTATGTGACCTACTCTGCAAGGGAATTTCTTCTCATGAAGTGGTTTGCGGATCCGGTTTTCACTGGATTGAACACAATGGATTTCGGCGTTTTCTCCTCTGATGTTTTAAGGGAAGTGAGGTTCGACGAGGCATTCATCAACGACCTTGAAGACATAGACCTGACACTGCAGCTGAAGAAGAATGGCATAGACGTGAAGCCGCTCAACTTCAGCCTGAAAGAGAGAACCGGAGGCGTGACTCTGGGTTATGGAATAAACAGGTATGCCCACGCTTTCTACAACAGGATGTATCTCAGCAGGAAGGTGTCAGACGTCTATGATTTCATTTCCTGACAGGCCCGGTCAGTGATCTCACGTAGTAGCTGTAGAGAGATCTCATGGAAAGGCTGAAAGAAATGAATCTCAGAGCTGAAAATATCAGCCATACAATCTGGTACCTCGTTCTAACATACTTAAGTGACCTCAGTGAATCGATTATGTCGTTGAAGAGCTCACCTCTTTTCACTTTTCTGTCAGTCATGCCGGAAAGAAGTTTCATGTGGAAAAACAGTGCACTGATGAACCTTCCGGAACTCCTGTGACCGAAGAAATCTTTTGCCTGCCTGAATATCCTGGTGCTGTTCTCATAGAATATCTTTCTCCTGTTCACGAATTCACTGAACGGCAGAATGTAGTTAGTGGTGCTCGCATGGATCCTGTATCTGGAGAGCCTGTCAGGGATTTTCATCATTGTGCCGCCTGATGAAATGGCGATGAAGAAAAGGAAGGGGTCTACGCTCTGGTCAACCTTCTCAAGTTCCCCGGTCGTATCTCTGAACACATCCTTTCTGAAGCCCATGCAGCTTGAGTACCAGTTGACCCTGTACCTTATGAATGAGGAGAGTTCTCTTCCAGAAAGAGCAGAGAGGTCTGCCTTCATGACATGGTCGGGAACGGGCTCATTTCTCTCCGGCATTGCATTTCCATCTTCATCAATTGTGCTCGTTGAGTTGTGGAGGAAGTTCAGATTCGCGTTCTCATTGAAATATGCGGTGCACTTTTCCAGTTTTCCTGGCTCAAATTCGTCATCGTCGTCCAGTATGAAGATTATGTCACCCCCTGCAGACCTCAGGCCGGCAGCCAGTTTCTTCCCGTGGCTCTTTTCAACGACGGTGAGAACCCTGTCAGCTTTCTTTTCTAAATCCGCATCAATATCCGGGTCTGAAAATCCCTTCACTACAATTATTTCATACTGATCCCTTTCGAGAGTCTGGTTCATCACTGAATCTACTGCCCTCTGAATGAATTCCTTCCTGTCGTAGGTGTAGACGATGACTGAAGCGAGCAATGTTTTCGCCCGTAATATGGGTGATGCGTTAAAGAAATTTTCTGAATCCGGGCAGCGGAATCAGGTAGCCGGGGACGTTCTGACGTAGAATGTCCTGGCGACTCCGAAGCCGAACACAGAGAACGGAATCATGACCAGGCCAACAGAAAGCAGTATGAGCGGCACAGAAAAGAAGAGCGTTGCGAAAGAGAATATTGCTGCTGTGACGGGTGTTGCACTCTGTATGAATATCCTCAGGAATGCCATGACCCTGCCGAATATCGATACGGGCGTGAACCTGGTAAGCCTGGCAACAAGCGGAACATTGATGAACGGGTTCACGAAACCAAGCATTCCGGCTGTCAGCACGTCCAGGGCGGGAATCCTGCTCAGTCCAAGGGCTATGAGTATGGGTGAATAAACCAGAACCAGCAGGCCGATTGTCCTGGGATTGTCAACGCTCTTCTCATACCTGTTTGCAAGGAATGATCCTATCATCATGCCTGCCGGGAATGCTCCCTCAAAGAGTGTGTAGAAGACGGGTGAAGTGTGGAGGTACAGGTTGAAGAGCCCGGACCCGTATACGTCGATTGAGACGAAGAATCCGTTTATTACAAGAGCGAAAACAGTGAAACCAATGATGCTCCTGTAGAACGATAGAACTTCCCTGTACTCTCCGCGCCTCTCTTTCTGCTCCTCCACCTCATGGTATCCGTTCAGCTTCATTTTTACTGGATATGCGAGTATCGTGGCCGTTATTGAGAGGCCAAGCAGAATCAGGTCTGCATAGTTCTCAAGGAAAAGGAGTGATATGCCCCCCATTGCCACTCCAACGAGCGATGAGACGCTGTTTGAAACGTAATTGTATGCCGTTGCCTTTGTCACTGCATCGTTTGAAACAACTTTTTTCAGGAGTCCGAAGAAGCTGTCTCCGCTCAGTGTGTATCCGGTTGCGACCAGTGCGATTGAGAGGTAGACTGTGAAGAGCGTGAAACCCAGGGCGAATACGACGAATCCTGAAGTGATGATAAACGCAGAAAGTGCGCTCAGAACAGAATTGTTTACCCTGTCTATTGCATGGCCGATAGGCAGTGCTGAAGCCAGCATCACGACAAGGTAGATCACAGGTACCATGCCTGCGAGGAAGATGGACTGGTATACCACGACCATCCTCCACATCAGGAATATGAGGAACAGCGTGAACGATATGGAAGCTATTGTCTTCGAGACAAGAAACCTCCCGAAAGTGAATCCCAGCTTTACCTTCTCATCGGCCATGAACGTTCAACCACTCTGCTTTCTTTTCACGAGAGTATTTTCTTTTCCTTCACCCTGGCATTTTCCGAGATCTTGACGTTCCTGCCTTCAACGTATTCAATGTCGCAGTCGTCGCCAACTATGATCTCTTCGCCGACCACTGACTTTGAAATGACACCTTCAAGCAGTGCCCTCTTGCACTTTATGTCAGCTATTTCGACCTTGCCGGAATGGAAGAACCTCCTCGCCTGCTTCACGTCAATGGCGTCAGCCTCGAGCTTTCCGATCCTGCTGGAAGAACTGTATATTTCCATCTCGAACCTTCTGCACGTTACAGAGCCGGTCTGGATCTTCCCTGAAATGTACACTTCGCCTCCGCTGACTGATTCTGCCCCCAGGGCCCCGGATGATTTCAGCGTCTCGGCTTCAATAGTTTCTGCCCTTGTTCCGCCGGATACGTCCATGGACTCTGCCCTCAGTCCCTTCTGCACCTGCAACGATCCCGAGCTCTCGATGCTGTAGCAGGAGATTTCCTCTGCCTTCATGGATCCGGAGCTGTCGATCTCTTTTGCGTCAACCTTGCCGGCTATCCTTATTGCTCCTGAAACGTCTATCAACTCCGATGATTTCACGTCGCCGTCAATGTGGCCGGCCCCGGATATGTCTATCCTGTCTGCGTCAAGGTATCCTGATATTTTCACCGAACCGGATCCGTTGAACTCATGTGTATATACATCCGACAGGTTTCCTGCACCGGCAACGCTGACCTTCTTTGACCTCTCCCTGCCCGGCGCCTTTTCCTCTACTTTCTTATCCTCTGATCCTGCTGAACTTCCACCTTCGCCCTCCCACCTTCTAACTATTTCATCATATGTCTCCTGATCGAGGTCTCCGTTGTTCAGCATATCTTTCAGCTTCTCCATCTTATCGTTGTCCATTGTCATCAGTCATCAATTTCTGAGTGATATATAAATATATTTAGAACTTATTATTTTATTATTAAAAACTAAATGTTAAAAATTGCCACTTTTCAGTTGATAATATTAACCTATAAGTTTAAGAATACGAATAAGATGGCATTGAATGCTTTCCACACTCAGCATTCTGACGTCTCCTGCAAAGATGGGCATTGTAGAACTGCTCAGGACCCCGAAGACTCCTGAAGACATGGCTGCTGTTCTCAACATAACAAGGCAGGGGGTAGACAAGCAGCTCAAGGAACTCTCTGCATACGGAATTGTTGAGAAGCGCTGGTTTATAGGCTACAACAGGCCAAGGGTGGAATTCCAGCTCACAGCACTGGGGGTTCAGCTCTACAGGGATCTTGAAGAGCTGCTTGGAAAGTTCAGGCAGAAAGGCAGGGAATACCTTACCGAGAAACTCATGAATCTTGACAGTGAGCTGATGGAAGGAAAGATTTCGCCGCAGAAATACAGGGAGGAGAAGATGGAAATTGAGAATTCGCTCAGCTGGTTCACTTCTGATCAGTAAATGATCATTTTCTGCCGTATTTCTGAAGGACACGGCATTTCCAGCCTTCAGGCATCCTTGAATTCTCCAGTTTTTTCATAATGGCATTTTCATCTATGCCTTCCATGCGGTCGAGCAGACTGTAAACGTGCTCTCTTTCAGCATTGTTGTGCGTCAGGAGAACCCTTTCAAGGCCCTCCGCCCTGTCGACTGCCCTGACATGGTCTCCCTGTTTCATGTAGTACTCTATCTTGTCGATCAGCTGCCATATGCCTGCATGTTCTGTTTCGAGCCCCATTATTCTTGCCCTGTTGCCCTGATCTTCAACAATTCTGAAGAGTGTCGTTTCTTCAAAGTATATGTGGGCATAAAGGGAGCTCCTGAGTTTGTTGAGTTTTGAATAATCCATTGTTCCGCTCCTGAGGCTGTCAATGAATTCCGACAGGATGCCGTCTATTCTCTCGTGGTCCCCGGTCAACGGATCTGATATCATCCATCGGTTAATGGCAGGAAATGATTAAAGAATTTCACTGTTGCAGACAGAATGGATCAGGAAAACATGGCCTGCAGCCCGGTTTTTATGTCTTCGCCGTGCCCTGAGAGCAGGCCTGAAGCACCCGTCTTCCTGACCACAGATCTGAGCTCCTTCCCTATGGCGGCAGCCCTCCTGCCTCCCTCGTCAGGCATAATTCCAGCCGGGAAAATGTTGAGCCTTCCGTTCACTCCCCAGGCAGAATCGCCGACAATGAGGAATGAATCAAACAGAAGTGCCATCTCATCCATAGCTGTTTTTCCGTCTTCCATTTCTGACCTGAGCCTGTGAGCCCTGATTCCAAGAGGAAGTTCAGTATTCTCATCATATTGCTTTCCAGAGGAAAGGCCGAACATGCTGAGGTCCTGGTCAGACTGCCCCTTCCTTGCAGGTATGTACAGTGGTACAGAAAGAACGGATGCGATGTGGGCAGAACCTCTCTTGTGGGAATAGTTTGTCATTATGACTGCTTCCGGCTTTCCCATTGTTTTTACCATCTCGATGAGTTTTGCTGTTGCCGGCGGATCTATCAGCACGCATGAATCACCTTTTATAAGGAGGTGCCCGGACATTTCCTCGCCGAATTCCGGATCGGTAACTACCCATCTGAAAACATTTCTTGTTACGGGTTCAAACATGATCGCAAAATGAATGTATGCGATTTAAAGCTGTTGAAATTCAGTTTCAGCATGACAGATCGCAGGAAATACTCCATAGGAACAGTTCAAAAGTTAAAATAACATGATCAGACATATTCCCTGCATGCGATCAAGGCCAGATGCAATGTCTGAAAAATGCATTGTAACTTCTTCAAGCACACAGGCATCTCTAATTGGCAGGAATGTAATGGAATCCGGTGGCAATATCATTGACGCTGCCATCGCAACAAGCGCTGCCCTGTGCGTGACACAGAACAACCTCTGCGGGATAGGCGGTGACCTGTTTGCCCTCATACGCTATGATGGAAAGATTATCGATTTCAACGGAAGTGGGAGATCAGCAAAGGCAGTGGATGCAGACTATTTCAGGAAGAGAAATCTGGAATCCATTCCATGGCGCGGCGTTCATTCAGCCTTTACAGTGCCCGGAATTGTTGATGCCTGGAAGACGATACATGACAGGTACGGCACACTGGAATTCAGGGAGCTGCTCAAGCCCGCCATCAGACTTGCTGAACACGGATACCCGCTTACGCACAACTATCTGCATTCTGTAACTGTTACAGCAAAACATTTCTCTGAGTATGCGAACTGGAAATCAATCTTCCTGCCCGGAGGGAATATTCCTGAACCAGGATTCATATTCAGGCAGAAAGACCTTGCAACCTCGCTCAAGGAAATAGCGGAAGAAGGCCCTGACTCATACTACAGAGGGCATCTTGCCGACAGGATATCAAAGAGTCTTGAGAAGCATGAATCTCCGCTGGACAGCGAAGACTTCGGCAGGCACCACACTGAAGTGAAGAAGCCGCTGCACACCTCCTACATGGGCCATGAAATATATGAAACAGGACCTAACAGCCAGGGGCCGACAACTCTCCTTTGGCTGAACACACTCGAAGAACTGGAAAAGTCGGATAATTCGTCCGGTGAGGAAGCTGAATTCAGACTTCTCATTGAATCAGGGTTTCTGGCATACACGAAAAGGTACATGCTGACTGACCCGGATTTCCATCCCCTGCCTTCTTCCTTCAGCTCAAAGGAATTTGCCAGGAAAATAATAGATTCGAACGAAGCCCCGGAACACTCCGACGGTGACAATCATGATCCTGGTGATACCACATATTTTACAATAGCCGATTCTGAGGGAAATGCCGCCTCAGTGATACAGAGCAATTACATGGGGTTCGGCTCAGGCATAGTTCCGGAGGGCACAGGATTTGTAATGCAGAACAGGGGATGTTATTTCACGCTGGATCAGGATCATTTCAACTTTGTGATGCCGGAAAAGAGGACATTCCACACAATCTGCTCATCAATGGGCGAGAAGGACGGAGAACTTTCTTTCTCTCTCGGAACCATGGGCGGGGACATACAGCCACAGATCCAGATGCAGCTCATCATGAGTATAGTGAAACATGGCATGGACCCGCAGCTCGCTCTGGACAGGCCTAGATGGGCTTTTCCGCAATCAATATACGAAAAACCCTCTAAAATCATAGCTGAGGATGAAATATTTGGCACGATCTCATCATATCATGGATTACCGGTCAGGATCGAAAACGTCGGAAAATGGTCTTCAGGTACCGGTCATGCACAGGCAATAGTCGTTTCGAACAACAAAACGTTATTTGGAGGCGCAGATCCGAGGGGAGACGGCATAGCCGTTCCTGCAGGGCTTCCCGTGTAAAAATCCTAATTTCAGTGCGAATTTCGTTATATGCCTTAAAAATTGATATTGAAGCTAAATTTCAAGGATTTATTTCCATCTCGTCATTATATTATGATTGGACAAATCAAGTTTTAAATAATAGCTTTTAGTATAACCTGATAGTGAAACTAATCATGAGAAAACAGTTAGTCGCAATGGTTTTTGCGGTTGTTGCGCTGATGATGTTATCACCATTTTTTGGCTTCTGGACCAATTCCGGAGGCAATCTAAGCGCAAATACCGCAACTGGAGCCGGTGCGTCTGTCGCAGGTGGACCTGTGGCAGCAGCCGCATGGACGCCTGGAACGACGACCATGCAGGAACCGGGGTACACAAACGGAACCTACAAAGTAGCAACAGTGAACAACATAGGGCATGAGAACATATATCTGTCCACATCGCTTTATGCACAATTGCTTAGCGGTGAAATTTATGGAGCAGCAGTAAATGTCATGCCAAACGGATCTTATTCCCCGTGGCTTGCCACAAACTGGCACGAGACAAACTACACAGGCGCATCTGGTAACCACACAACTTTTGATCCACTTACCGGAACCTGGCAGACGTATAACTTCGGTTACACAGTTCACATAAGGCCGGGAGTTCAGTGGACAGACTGGACAGCCGCAAATGCTTCACAGACATACACTTTCAGCAACTCCATTACAGCAAACAACGGAACAGGACCTGAGTACTCACACACATACAACTACAGTTCAATGACAATGAACACGTACACTGTTCAGTCCGCTGACTTCATTCTTTCATGGGAAATAATGCAGTCTGCACTCGACTATTCCGGTTCATACTCGAACGTAGTTAACGTTGTGCCCATAAACAACCTGACAGTCGAGTATCTGCTGAGCAGCCAGTCCGCGACATTCACAACATACACGCTTGAGACACCTGTTCTTCCGTACCACCTGTGGAGAGCACACGCCTTCGCAAACATACAGGGAGACTGGAACTACAGCGCATCCGGAGCATCCGGAATGGGATACGATACATGGGAGCTTGGTTACAACCCGTCCACGGGATATGCGCCGGCACTCATAGGAACAGGCCCGTTCATGATGACTGGATACGGAATGCCTCACGGCTACTCAAAGAACGGCTTTGGATGGCAGCTTTACGTGAACCCGCACTTCTGGGTCCAGTATGCAAACGTGACATCCGGTCTCAGGCAGTACACACCCAAGATATACTCACTTGAATACATCTACTACTCCACGCTGTCAAACGCAGTAACTGCAATGTCAGGAGGAGAAGTTCAGACTATAACAGAAGGAGTTACACCGAGCTTTGTGCCCGTTGTCAACTCGATGGCCAATACGTACATCTACCACAAGCCATCAAGCGGATACGGGTTCATGCAGTTCAACTCGTCCAGCTCAAATGCTCCGTTCAACATAACGGCATTCAGGCAGGCGCTGAACTATGCAACGAACAAGCAGTATCTCGCATCTGTTGTTGATTCAGGATATGACATACTTGGAACACCTCTGATACCGCCTTCCGACCCGCTGTGGAGGAACGCGTCTACACCTTCGTATACATACAGTCCGTCCAAGGCACAGGCTCTGCTCTCCGGAATACCGGGCATGCAGAACAACACAAATGGAGCCGGAACAGGCTGGACATACAATGGAAAGAAGGTTACTGCTGACATACAGATCACAAGCGCAGGACCGAACCCGCTTGGAGTAGAGGGAGCTCTCCTTATCGCCCAGTGGTGGAGCGCAATGGGAATATCGACAACGGTTACCCAGGAGGCATTCACAACGCTGGTCCCGAACCTTATCCAGTACAACTTCAACACAATATCACTGGGTATAACGGGAATATCTGGTGACCCCACAGGTGATTACTTCGCCTTCTACAACTCTGTCGCTGGTGCAGGAACAGGTTTCTACCTTGGTCCGTTCACATCCATGACATATGGCGGGCACTTCTACACAGGACCTCAGGTTAACAGCCTGATGAACAACCTGACAGTGAAGCTGAACAGCATAACAAACCTCGCCAAGAGGATACAGATATCTGACGAACTTCAGGGAATTGCAGCAATACAGTCTACAATGATAAACCTCGGATACGGAGTGGATATACTTCCGTTCACAACGACAGACTTCGTCAACATATCGACAGTTAATGCACTCCCATATGCAGGATACATGTACTGGGCACCGCTGACAGTTCACATGAAGACTGGATCAGGTACACCGCCTCCAACATATCCGTCACAGCTTGAAGTGTCAGTCCAGACAAACGCACTGACATACTACAACGGCCAGAACGGAACTGTCACAGTTACGGTCTACAGCAACCTGACAGGAGCTCCAGTTTCTGGTGCAAGCGTCACAATAGCTGCAACACCGGCTGGTGCAATAATTAACACCACCAGTATGACAGGAGTTACGAACGCAAACGGAAAGTACGTCCTGGACTTCTATGTCCTCGGAACACAGCCGTTGATTTACACCCAGGGTTACTCTGGACCAATCAACTTCACTGCGTCTGCAAGCTCTTCCCAGGCAAATGTCAAGTCAGGAATAGGATATGCAGTGGCCAACATGCTGCCTAACGGCATCAAGATAGTCACTTCGCCTATGCCGACGCTTGTTGCAGGAGGAGCCTCACACTCGTACTGGATAAAAGTTGAGGATTCCAGCGGCAGTCCGATATCAGGGTTCGCATACACAATCCAGACAATGAACGGCGCTGTCAACATGGCAGCCGCAGGTGCAGGCGAGACTCTCACGGCAACTTCCACTGCGAATGTGTTCTTCGGAGCGTATTACTCTGTCAACAACACAAACAGCTTCAATGACCTGAATGTGACATCGATCTCTGGTGTAACAGGTGCAAACGGAACAATCTATGTTTCGCTTTCTGCCAATGCATCGTATAACTTTGCTGCAGCCGGAACACCCGCTTCGAGCTACATCTTCTTCGGAAGCATAGCCCAGGGAACACCGGTTGTCGGAAAGTCAGGCTATATGATCCCGGCAGAGATGACCAGTGCACAGAACCTGAACGGAAACGGTTTTGGTCTGCAGCAGCCGATTGAACTTCCGGTTGAGCTGGCTTCAGCCTCTCCAACCATAAAGGTCAACCTGACTGTCAGCAAGGATACGATGGCATACAACGGCAGCATAACAGTGACTGTTACAGCTTACAACACAACGACCGGAAAGACTGTGTCCGGCTACGTGGTCAACCTGCTTGCGCAGAACGACCTTGGAGCCAACAGAGGATTCTTCGATGGCAGCGGTTCACAGATACTTGGAAGCAACCCCAATTCAGTGTTCGGGAGCGTAATACTTCCGGGAATGCAGGTTGTTACAGGCAAGTCTGGTTCAGCTTCAGTAACATTCATGCCGAACTACTACAGCTACAACTACAACCTATGGGCTCAGTACGGATATCCGGAAATAACTGAGATGCCATACCAGATGTATACGGCTGTTGTTCCATTCGACATGTTTACGCTGATGGCCACTGGAGCAAACTCTGCAGCTGCTTCACCAACAAACACAACTGTTGTCTACTCCACAGCACAGCAGTTGCCGACCCAGATGTTCAGTGTGACATTCAGTGCTATGGGACTTCCGTCGGGAACATCCTGGACGCTGCACCTTAGCAATGGCCAGTCATACTCTGTTTCAGGTGCAAGCAAGACAGTGTCACTTGCAGCGGGTGTATACTCATACAGCATCGTTTCGTCCAACTCTGCCTACACGACCCATGGTGGTGTGGTCTCGGTTGAATCCGCAACGACTGCTCCAATACAGTTCAAGTCTGTAGACTACTCTGTCACAGTTACAGAAACAGGACTTCCATCCGGATCCTCCTGGTATGTGATTGCTGGCGGGCAGGAGTATACATCCACCGGTAGCAGCATTTCATTCATGGCAATGAATGGAACAGTGAGCTACACTGTGGGAACAACTGTTTCAGGCTACAACCTGACAAAGGCAACAGGATCAGTTACAGTAAGTGGTGCTTCCGCTTCTGCAAGCGTGACCTTCAACAAGATAACAACAACAGTCAAGACTGTTACAAACACTACATCCACCTCTTCAGGTATGTCAGTGCTTGAATACGGCCTGATTGGTGCAGTTGTGGTGTTGCTGGTTATTGTTGGAGCACTCGCTGTGATGATGTCCAGGCGCCCCAAACAGTAAGCTGAGACAAAAAACCAAAATTTTTTAAATTTTTTTTTATTTTTATTTACACAACTAGAATGAGCTGATGCTATGAACCCATACATCTTAACAAGAAAGGTACTTCAGGGAGTAATCCTGATAGTTTTAGTCGCAATAATCATATTTATTGTGTTCCGGCTTATGCCGGGCAATCCTGCTGATGAACTGCTTTACGGTCTGAAAAGCAAGCCCAGTGCTGCCACGAAGGAGCACATACTTGCCCAGTTCGGCCTCGCTCATGGAAAGTGGTCATACCAGGATTTTCTCATTTACATGCAGCAGATGTTCACTTTCAATTTCGGGCAGGACTTCAGATACGGTGAGCCCGTATGGTCGATACTGTCCAACGCACTGCCGTACACATTCATACTGGTCGGAACAGCAGCAGTGCTGGGCTGGGTCATAGGGATACCTGCCGGTATAACGACAACAAGGCTGAGGAACAAGAAGTCTGAATCAGTAATCCTGACACTTGGCCTGGTAGTCCAGTCAGTGCCATACCTGATAATGGCAGTATTCATGTTCCTTTACTTCGTTGCGGATCTGCGCTTCTTCCCCACAAAGGCGAATTTCTCGTGGGATCTGCTGGCACACCCGTCCTTCTCAAACTATGCAACAGTCCTGAAAGACATTGCAATGCCCCTGGTATCTCTCTTCCTGATAGGAGCAGCAGGGCACCTCATAACAATGAGGGCAACAATGGTATCAATACTAGGTGAGGATTTCATCACGACTGCACGTGCAAAGGGAGTCCCGGAAAAGCAGATTCTCAGGAAGCACGCCGCGAGGAACGCCATGATACCGGTATCCACCAGAATGGCGCTGGAACTTGCCCTTATAATAAGCGGAGCATTACTGGTCGATATAGTGTTCACATACCCCGGAGTAGGATACTACCTCTACGAAGCAGTGCTCATGGAAGATTATCCGCTTTCTGAGGCAGGGACATTCCTGATCTCTCTGGTCAGCGTTTTCGCTTACCTGATTATAGATTACATTCACGCCTGGCTGGACCCCAGAATAAGCATATAAGGTGATATCACGACAGATGAATCAGAAAAAACAAAGGAACCTGAAGGAGAATTCAAGAAGGTAAAATCTCTCAGGAGAAGGCGAACTTACCTGAGACTGAAATCCCAGTTCAAGCTCTTCCACAAATCAAACTATGGAAAAGTCGGGCTCTACATCCTTCTTGCATTCGCAGTCATAGCTCTGCTGACGCCGCTCATAGCGCCACAGCCGTATTCTTTCATAGCACCGCAGATTGATACGCATTCTGCAAAGGACAGGGTTGCATCACAACTGGAAAACCTGACTCCGGGGGAAAATTACTACAATTTCATGGCTTCAGCGACCTCGGTGCTAGGCTCTGAACTTGCGTATTATGGAATCAGCAACGGAACAATATATGCCAATGGCCTTGGAGGCACTCCCACCACGGCCATAAACAAAACGTACTTCATAATGAACGACCACCTCCAGGGCAGCAACAACGCAATGCTGAGCCCGGCACTGGCCACGTTCTCCAATTACAACGTCTTCATATCCGGCTCTTCAAAGCTGGTGCTTGAGAACTTCATAATATCAGCCACTACAAACGGAACCATAAACGTAGGCATGGTCAGCTGGACAAACGGCACAACCGGAGACGGGACACCTTACGTCAAGACAGTGGAACACATCAGCATGAACGGAACGCTGTTTTCATCTCCAATATCGAACAGCCAGGAACTGACGATCTCCGAGCCCTCTACAGTGCCATTCTTCGGCAACGCCAATCCGGCACTTGGAACTGCAGGTATGATATTTGCCATCTCACACAATGCAACAGGATACTACCTTAACAAGATGACGGCTGATCCGCTTCACCTTGTGTGGTCCAAGAAGCTTCCCGGAAATGAGGTTCCACTTTCACCAGTGTACTATGGATCATTTTTCCTGTTCGGCATCCTGAATGACCAGTCCAGGGTGCTTGTCCCGCAGGGAGACTCGGTCTATTCGTTCAGTGTTGCAACAGGGAAAATAATGGACCAGGTCAATTTTTCAAGTGCGGTTGTCACTGAACCCTACATACCTGCTGACTACCAGTTCAACACAAACAACTACAACGCATTCTTTGTTGCTACTGCCCATAATGACGTGTATTCAGTGAACATGTCAAAATACAGCAAGGAAGTCCTGCTGAAAACAAACTCAACAGTGAGTTCAATTGCCAGTTCAGACGGAAGCACCGGATTCCCTTCATACTTCCTGGTCCAGACTCACCAGAATGTGTACCTGACATCTAAAGTTCAGACAAACAAAACTGCAAACGTTACCGCCAACACAACATACAGCAACATCAAGGTGAACCTCCCGCAGGGATACGGACAGTACTATACGCAGCCGCAGTATGATTTCTCAGCTGGGACTTTCATATTCCTGTCCTCACAGGGCCTCATGTTCTCCCTCAAGGGAGGTGTTGGCCAGTATCCGTACACGTGGAGCACATCGCTCAATCCGAAACCTGCGAACGTTACTGAACAGCTGGCTTTCCTTGATTCCGGAACAGGCAGGGTTGAAATAGGAACGATCACTTCGGCCGGATACATGTACGTGTATGATGCAACAGCATACGATCTCAATCCTATACCCCCGACTTTCCATACACCATCGGGAAACATATACCCGCTTGGAACAAACAGGGAAGGCCAGGACATATGGGCCCAGTTCATACAGAGTTTCTGGTCTGATTACGTCATAGGAATAATGGTTGGAATCGCGGTGATTCTGATCGGAGTCATAGCAGCCATGCTCATAGGATACGTAGGAGGAATGGTCGGATCACTGTTCGAGACTTTCTCCCTCGCTGTTTATCTGATACCGGGGCTTGCTTTGCTGATAGCTTTGCAGTCCATAATCGGGCCTTCGTTCTACAATCTCTTATGGATAGTGACGGTGGTATCATGGCCATTCACGGCATTCACCCTGATAGGGGTGGTGAGGCAGGTCAAGTCAAGGACATACGTTGAAGCCGCCAGGATATCCGGTGCAGGGGTTGGTGGAATCATGAGAAGGCACGTTGTTCCAAACATAGCACCACTTACGCTTTACCTGCTTTCGCTTTCCATAGGAGGCGCTGTCGGAATTGTTTCAACACTCCAGTTCCTTGGCCTGGCTCCGCTTAACCTGGCCACATGGGGCGGAATGCTGAACTCAGTTCTGACTAACTACTACTATGTGATACTTGCACCATGGTGGGTCATACCGCCGGCAATAGCGCTTACGATGTTCATATTTGCCTTTATCTTTGTTTCAAGAGGGCTCGATGAAGTCGTCAACCCAAGACTGAGGAGAAGATGATTCAATGATTACAGACCAGAAAGAAGATCAATCGACAAGACAGACAATAGTGAAAGTCAGTGACCTGACAGTGAACTTTGATACATTTGACGGCAAGGTGCAGGCCCTTTCAGGCCTCAACTTCGAGATCAAGGACGGAGAGATACTGGGCATAATTGGAGAGAGTGGATCCGGCAAGTCAACGCTGGCACTATCTCTCATGTCACTCCTTCCTGACAATGCAAACGTAACCGGAAACGTTCTCTTCTACAGGAAGAAATCTGAAGAGGAGATGCAGGAGGAGGAAGAACAGAGGCAGAAAGACGGCGTGGAACTGGAGGGGCCTGTGGAAGAATACTCCGAAGAGGAGGTCACATCAGAGGTAAACTCCGGAAGGGCGTATTTCAAGATACCAAGAAGGGCAAAAAGGCTGCTCGATTCCCGCCTTACGACAATAAGGTGGAAGGAGATCTCGATGGTATTCCAGGGTGCCATGAATTCGCTTAATCCAGTTTACACAGTCAGAAGGCAGCTTCGGGAAGTGTTCATACTGCACTACGACAACATGTCATACGCAGAAATGGATGCCAGAATAGCGGAAAGCGCCGATGCAGCAGGGTTCAACAAGAAATTCCTTGATTCATATCCCCATCAGCTCAGCGGGGGGATGAAGCAGCGTGCCATAATAGCAATGGCGCTTGCACTCAACCCGCAGCTGATCATTGCAGATGAACCAACAACCGGCCTTGATGTCATCACACAGGCAAAGATCATCAGGGAGCTGAAGAGGCTAAGGGAAGAGGGAAAGATCAAGTCAATGGTCATTATATCACACGACGTCGGCGTAGTATCACAGCTTGCTGACCGTGTGGCAGTTCTCTACGCAGGAAAGATAATGGAGATAGGGAAGGCTTCTGAGATATTCCTTAAGCCGGGAAATCCTTATTCGAAGGCCCTGATGGAGAGCTACCCTTCCATAAGGTCCACAAGGAAGATTGTGAACGGGATTCCCGGTTCAGTTCCGGACCTTCTGCATCTTCCCGAGGGGTGCTTCTTCGCAAGCAGGTGTTTCTATGCAAAGGGAGACTGCTCAGACAGGACTCCTGAATATGTTACGATAAGCGAGGGCCACATGAGTCTCTGCCACTATGCGTCCAATTTTGCGCTTGAATCTGAAACCATCAACCTTAACAAGGAAATTACGGATGAATATGAGGCAGGGCACATCGAGAGTGACACCAGGGAAAATATCATTGCAACAGCAGATCTGACAAAGTACTTCCCGCTTGCAGCCAGTTCATCATCGCAGCTTTTCGGCCGCGGGGTGCAGAGAATTGTCCGGGCCGTGGATCACATTAGCTTTGACATGAACAGGAAACAGGTTATCGGAGTTGTTGGTGAGAGCGGTTCAGGGAAGACAACGCTTGGCAGGACACTCCTGCTTGCCCTTGAACCGACTGACGGGAAGATGAACTTCAGTTTTCCGGCAGACGAGCCAGCACTGAAACGGACAGACAAGGTCGACGAAAACGGAGTTGCCAATATATCCGACCTTAAGCAAAAAGATCCTCTTTACAGGCTGTACAGGAGGCTCACTCAGCTCATATTCCAGGACCCGTACGACTCTCTGAACCCGAAAATGTCAATTTTCGACGTTGTGAGCGAACCCGTGATTTCGCAGAAGAAGTTCATAGAAGAATCCAAAGAGAAGAAACTCTCAGACGATGATGTCACAGAAATGGTTGAATCAGCGCTAAAGATTGCAAACCTGAATCCGCCAATCAACTATGTGAACAGGTACCCACACGAACTGTCAGGGGGAGAGAGGCAGAGGGTATCAATAGCAAGGTCGCTGGTCCTCCAGCCTCAGTTCCTTGTTGCAGATGAGCCCATTTCAATGCTGGACGTCTCCATAAGAGCCAATATCATGAACCTTCTGATCAGGCTGAAACAGGAGTTTGGAATGTCAATAATATACATATCCCATGACATAGCTTCTGCAAGGTATGTGTCTGACAGGCTTCTTGTGATGTACCTAGGTGTGGCTGTTGAGTTCGGAGACGTGGAAGATGTGATCTCGGATCCGCTGCATCCATACACGAAAGCACTGATCCAGGCAGTTCCAACACCGGACCCAAGCTGGTCTTCAGGAGACCTGAAGATCATCGGCGAAGTTGGAAACGCCATAGATGTTCCGGAAGGATGCAGGTTCTATGACAGGTGTGTCTTCAGGAAGGACATCTGCAAGGATACACCTCCGCCCAGGAAAGAGGTTGGCTCCAGGTATTACATATGCCACTTCGACCAGGCCGAACTGATAGAGAATCCGCCGGAAGAACAACTCACAAAAGAGGAAATAGCGGAAAAGGAAGCAGAGGAGAAGTTGCAACTGGAAGGAAACGCTGAAAATTCATCCTCTGTTTCAACAGATGAAGATGAGCGGCAAAACTGAGGGAGGCATGGACGGGACTGGCCTGGAGACAAGCAGGATAGGCTTCAGGAAGGCTGCCGTAACATTTTCCATCTATCCCCTCACACTGCTTCTGTCAATTTTTCTGGCTGCAACAATACTATATTTCCTCAGAGAAAGCAGCTACGTTTTCCCTTTTCCCGTCATAATGACAATAATCGGCGTTTTCATTGCCGTATTCGGTGCATTCTGGGATTTCGGGGCAAAAAAGTATGTTCAGGATCTGTGGAAGAACCAGGTGAATGTTTCAGAAAATGACATCACATACATAAACAGGCAGCAGCTGTTGATGACAATAGTGTTCTTCGGCATAGGCGGCCTTTACGCCCTCTCCGGCTTTATTGTATTCATCCTGTACATCATGTGAACTGATTTCCGGGGAAACTGTTAATAAATTTAAGTACGAGGCTACATTTTCTAAGTAATGTCAGGATATTTTTTGTTTCCATCAGTGTCTGGAAAAAAAATTGTTTTTACCAGTGACGATGACCTCTGGTCTGCCGATCTGGATGGAAAGAACGTTAGTTCAGTTGTTGAGAACATAGGTACAATATCGCATCCTGCCTTTTCGCCGGACGGAAAGAAGATTGCGTTCAGGGTATCCAGGGGAACCGCCGAGCCTGTCAGTGAAATATACGTATGTGACAGCAGCGGTGAAGGCCTTAAGCGTGTTACGTATATAGGGAGCCCGGTCACCGACCTTGCCGGATGGCATGGCAATGACAGTGTTGTTGTGATATCAGACGAAGGATCCCCTTTCATGAGGGAAACTTTTCTCTTCGAAGTTGACCTCAGGACAATGGAGAAGAAGCCAATAGAAGTCGGTCCTGCATCGGGAATCCTGTTTTCCGACAGCGGAACATTTGTTCTAAGGGGCCTTCAGGATCTCACATTCTGGAAAGGATACAGGGGAGGAACTCGCGGAAAGCTCTGGTTTGACAGCGGAGACAAGGGAAAGTACTCGAAATTTCTTGAACTCGAAACAGGCGTTTATTCTCCTGTTTACCTTGGCGGAAGGGTATACTTCATAACTGACCTGGATGGAAGGGGAAACGTCTATTCAGTTGACCTGAAGGGAAAGGACATGAAGCAGCACACAAAATTCAAGGAATATTATGCAAGGAACCTTTCCACTGACGGCAAGACACTTGTTTTCCACATGGGCGGTGAAATATACAGCCTCAAGCCCGGAACTTCAAAGCCCGAGAAGATCGATCTGAAAGTTCCGCTCAAGGCTTCCAGGAAACAGAGGAGGTTCATCGACCCTTCAAAATTCCTTGAAGAATTCAGTATATCATACGACGGGAAAAAGGCAGGTTTTGTTGTGCGCGGAAAGGGATTTTCATTTGACCCCAGGTTGCAGAAGGCAACAAACCTTGATCCCGGGTCAAAGTTCAGGATGAGAAATCTTGTGCTCTCAAAGAACGGGAGGAAATTCTTCCTTTCTGACGACGGGGGAACAGAGAAGCTCTACTTTCTCGAAGAAGGCCAGAAAAAGAAGATGATACACGAAAGCGACGCACTTCTTGAGAAGATGTTCCCGAGCCCTGATGGTAACATGATTGCCGTTTCCACAAACAGGTTCGAGCTAATCATAGTTGACGTGAAAACTGGAAAGTCAAAAAAGATATTGGAAAGTGAATTTGGGATGATAACCGACGTTGCATGGCATCCGTCAGAAAAATGGATTGCTGTCTCGCTGCCTGAAGCAGGGGAATCAAGCAGGATTTATATCGCTGATTCAAGAACAGGGAAGAAGGCGAGGGTTACAAGCTTCGGGTTCAATGATTACGGGCCCGCGTTCGATCCTCTTGGCCACTACCTCTATTACTTTTCCGACAGGAACCTGGACCCAGTTTATGACAAGATAACATTCGACCTCGGTTTTCCCAAGGTGACACTTCCGGTCGCTGTTACACTTCTCGCAACTGAAAAGCCGCCTATGCTGGAACGTGGCGATGAGAACGCTTCTGAGGAAAAGAAAGTCAAGCCGAATGACAAAGTTGATCTTGAGGGTATTGACAGGAGAAGCGTGCAGGTACCGGTGCAGGCATTTGACTATTCTGCGCTGTATCCAACAGAAGACGCACTCTACCTGATGAGGTACCCGACAGAGGGGGCACTGAAGTTTCCATTCATGTCAGTAAATTCGAGGCAGGATGGCGAACTCGTCAGGTTCGACTTCGGAAACGGAAAGGAGAAGAGGTTCCTCAAGAACATTACTGACGCAAAAATGTCAGGAAACTGCAAGTTCTTCATCGTGCGAACAGGAAATGCATTCAGGCTGGAGAGGGTGACAAAGCACATTTCAGAATTCAAGCTTGAATCGGACAGCGACCAGGCCGTTAAGATCGACCTGTCAAAACTGAAAGTATCTGTGGATCCGGGAGAGGAATGGAACCAGATGCTTCTCGAAACATGGAGGCTCATGAGGGAGAAATACTGGAGGGAGTCAAAGATCGCGCCCCGATGGAATTCAATCAGGGACAGGTATCTCAAGCTGATACCGAAGGTGAGTTCAAGGTTTGAGGCATCTGATGTCCTTAAGGAGATGCAGGGAGAAACAGGGACTTCGCACAGCTATGAAAGGGGGGGAGAACTGCTCAGAGGCTCCTTCCACCCGGTGGGAAAGCTTGGAGCCGAAGTGGAGAAGAAGGGCAAGTCGTACGTCATAAAGAAAATACTTGCTGCAGATGCGAGCCTTGAATCGGAGAGATCGCCTCTTCTTGCGCCAGGAGTCGACATAAGGGAGGGCGATGAGATTGTTTCAGTCAACGGAATTCCCCTTTCTGACGGCATGGGCCTCGGGCAGATCCTAGAAAACCTTGCGGATGACCACGTTGACCTGAAAGTCAGGAGGAATGGAAAGGAATCAGACCATGACATCACGACTCTGAAGAGCGAAACATCGCTCAGGTACAGGGAATGGGTCGAGAACAACAGGAATTACGTGCATGAGAAGTCAAAGGGCAAAGTCGGTTACATACACATACCGGACATGATGGCCAGGGGATTTGCAGAATTCTTCAGGCTCTACCGGTCCGAATGGGACCATGACTCGCTGATTGTTGATGTGAGGTTCAACGGCGGAGGCCACGTTTCCCATCTGCTTCTTGAAAAACTCGCAAGGCAGCTCATCGGCTATGACATACCAAGGAGGGGGAAGCCTTCGCATTATCCAAACTATGCAATCAGGGGAGGCATAATAGCAATCACGAATGAATACGCAGGCTCAGACGGCGACATATTCTCGCACTCGTTCAAGCTGCTTGGCCTCGGCCCTCTCATAGGAACAAGAACCTGGGGAGGGGTCGTTGGAATCAATCCTCGCAGGCACCTTGTTGACGGAACATTCGTGACGCAGCCTGAATTCTCCTTCTGGTTCAGGGACGTCGGCTTCGGCGTTGAGAACTACGGTACTGATCCCACGATAGAACTGGACATAACGCCTGACGAATACGGCAAAGGAAAGGATCCGCAGCTTGACAGGGCGATTTCCGAGGCTCTCAAGACTGTGCCGAAGGACAGCGAGCCTTACAACACTCATCCTGAAGGCGAGTCCAGGGGAAAGAGCAGGAAGAAGTGAACCGCCTTCCTATTTTTTTTTAATTTTTTAGAGATCAGGATTTCCTGAAAACTTTTCTTTTCAGATTTTTCCAGCCAAAACTCTTGAATCTTTCCTCTTCCCACACATTCCCTCTCTGGTGGTATCCATTGTTTTCCCAGAATCCGTCTTCATAGCGGTCTATGAACTCTATTCCGCTCAGCCATTTGGCGCTTTTCCATCCATACAGTCCCGGAAAGAACGGCCTCGCAGGAAAGCCGTTATCCGGCGGAATAGGCTTTCCGTTCATGAAAACTGCAATGATTGCATCCTCTGACATTGCATCCTCAACAGGAACAGGAGTTGTGTAATCATCAAGTGAATGGAACATCACCCATTTTGCATCATCACTCATTCGTGCCTTCTGTGCCAGCGTGCTGAATTTCACCCCTTGCCATCTCACGTCCCTGACACTCCACTTTGTGACGCAGTGAAAATCTCTGACATATTCCGTGTCTATGGATGATTTCAGTTCATCATATGTGAGGGAGAACGGGTTCTCCACAAGACCGTACACTTCAAGCCTGTATTCTTCTATTTTCACTTCTGGAATGTCCAGTGCCGCATACACAATGAAATCCTTGATGTACCTCTGGCCAGAAGGTACATTGCCCTCTCTCATGTTCATAACATTGTCAATCAGTATTTATCCGTGGCGCTTTGTCCTGAACCAGTCAGTTTCCCATCAGGCGTTATATCAGTAGTTTGGCGTTTCTGTGTTAAAATACATGACAAGCGACAGCACAAGTGCAAAAGCTATACCTGCAAATGCAATGATTACGCTGTCAGGGTAAGACATGGTCATTCCAAGATAAATGAAGGTCAGGGCAATCACAGCAGCTATTATGACAAGCACGGCCACCTTCGCAGCATGATTCATCCATATCACTCCATCTAATAATAGTAGAATGACTGATTTAAGGATTTCACCGAAGTTCTGAGATCTTGCTGTGGGGCAATGAAATACGATATTTCCTCACACTGACAGTTGAAAAAATGTATACTTCTTTATGTCCAGAACAGATCATAAGCCATGACGGTTGTGACAAGTGAGATTAAGCTCAGTACGAAAAAGGAGGGCGAACTGGTTGACATCACCGGGGAATGCAGCGGGATTCTGACAGAATCCGGCCTCATGGAGGGTATATTTGTCCTCTTTGTGCCGGGATCAACAGGATCAGTCACTACGATTGAGTTTGAACCAGGATTAGAGAAGGATTTTCCTTCAGCCCTTGCCAGGATTGTACCTTCGGACATAGAATACGGGCACGAGAAAATGTGGCACGACGGAAACGGGAGATCGCATGTTAAGGCCTCCATTCTCAAGCCTGACCTGACAGTTCCGTTCAGCTCAGGAAAACTGTCGCTTGGGACATGGCAGCAGATCGTGTTCGTAGAGCTTGATATCAGGCCACGGTCAAGGACAGTAGTTGCAAAGATAATTGGAGATTGACAGTAACAGCTTCTTCCTTATACGGAATGTTTTCTGATAGCTGCTAATATGCTGGATTTCCTTTATTTTAGCGTCTTTACGGTTGAAACGTTTAAATATAAAAACCGGTTAGGAAAAGACTCATGGCAGCCGAAGAAGACCTTGAAGGATGTCTTACAATAGAGGGCCCCTTACTCGAGAGTGCATACGCCGCCCTTTGTGTTTCCAGGGGAGAGAACGTTGTTCCGAGGTACGAGACCATGGGTGTTTTTCATGACATACTTATCAAGGAGGAAGAGGGATACGTTGTTGGAGAGTGCCTTGGCGCACCTGTGGTCAGCCCGGAAAAGCTGTCAATGTTCAGGGAAGAGGTTCTGAAGCTCAATGAGCGCCTGAAGGCCGTCAAGGACAACCCGGTTACCGAAGCGAGGCTGATTGGCATGTCCACGCCTGAAGAGTGGCCGGAGGAATCTAGGGAGATGCTCAGGAAGCTAGAGGAAGATCTCGGCAGGGAGTCAATAGAACTTGTTTTCCTTGAACCGAAAAGGGTGCTCTATGACGTAATCTCAAATTCGATCATCGGCCTCAGCCTTTTTGACAACCACATCATATTTGTCGGGCCCGGAGAATGGGCAATCCGGTACAACGCTTCAGTCAGCAAGTACAGGATTGGAGGGTCCTCAATAGACTTCCAGGAATTCAGGAAGCTGCCTCATTCTTTCATGCCGAGAATATACTGGGCAGGCACCCACAGGAAGATATTCGAGGACTATTCCAGGTTTTCAGGAGAACCACTCCCTGAATGGTTCAACTGGTCTTTGCCGGACAACCTGGGCATAAGGTGGAGGTCTGTCGAGCAGATAAAGGACGTAATAATCCACTCCTTTACGGGAGACAGGAGGGAACTCATATATGATGGAAAGGCAGGTTTCATAACCAGGAGGAACCTGAAGAAGAATCCGTATTATACTGCTAACCTCATTTACCACAAACCGCTCATAGACAGCGAAGACGCAATCAACATAGACAAGGCAATGATCGATCTGATTGATTCTGCAAGGGCGGAAGTCGGAATAGATGAGGATCTCGAATTCTACAACAGGATTTTCACTGATACTGTTACATTCACTCACTCATACTGGGCAAAGGCCAGGTACAAGAGTTACCATGGCAAGGTATCATACACGGAGATAAACAGGGGCGAAGACCTGCTCATGGAATCCCTGAACAGCGGAGTGCTCGGAATGAAACTGTCCGGCGGAAGGATTACGCTCTCATCTGAAGAGAGCCCAAACACGATGAAGATTGTGAACGGGGGCCTCCACTGGGAATCAGAACTCAGGGACGTTTATCCTGCAGGAGTCAGGTTCTGATTTTCACTTCTTTCTTCTGGACCAGAAACTCTGCTTCTTGCTCCTTATTTCTATGTTCTTCTTTTCCTGGCTCTTCTTGGATCCGGATGAAGATGATTTGTAGGCCCTGTATGCCAGAAGTGCGAGGGCAGGCATCTGTGGTGTCGAAAGATATTTGTCAGGTATGTTCTGCCCGACAGTTCTCTGAACCTTGAACAGATATATTGATCCAGGCCCGCTGATCAGGTATGCTGTTACGCATGCGATCAGGAGTCCCGGAAGCACAACGTAGTTCTGAGACATTTCAGCCACTATTATTGTTGACATGAGAGGTGCCTTTGCCGATCCTGCGAAAATGACGCCCATTCCAACAAGCGCGAAGGAATAGTAATTAGGGGCGATTGCAGGGAAGAAATGCGTCACAAACAAGCCGAATATTGCACCCAGCATTGCTCCCATGAAAAGCGAAGGCGAGAACACACCTCCGCTTCCTCCTGATCCTATTGTGAATGCTGAAGTTCCGAGTTTTGCAAAGAAAAGTACGGCAAACAGCAACAGGAGGCTGCCTCCGAATTCTGCCAGCAGTGACTGGAATCCTCCTTTGAAGAATACATCAATGAAAGTGTAGCCGAGGCCAAGTGTCTCAGGAAGCGCAAGGCCGATGAGTCCGACTCCCCATGCGCCAAGGAATGGCGAGAACCATTGCCTCTGGAGCTTTACGTGCGCAAACGCATCCTCAACACCGTATAATGTCCGGGTCCAGAGATATGATGCAAAACCCCCTATAATACCAAGCAGGAAGTAGAACGGTACGTCCCTGTAGTCCCAGACTACATTCTGTACCTCGAAGATCGCCTTCGGGCCTGTGAGTGCAACAGCTACAACATAACCCACAATGGAAGCGAAAACCATCACTATAAGGTCAGAAGTCCTTATTTCTCCGTTTAGGACTTCAAGTCCGAAAAGGGCTCCACCTATCGGGGCCTTGAATGTGCCGCTTATTCCTGCGGAAGCTCCGGCCATAACCATAAGCCTCAGTGACCTGTCATCAAGGTGGAAAAGCTGCCCCACAACAGAAGATATGGCGGCACCAATCTGGGCGATTGGGCCCTCCCTTCCGGCGCTTCCGTCTGACCCGATTGTTACGGAAGAAGCGACTATCTTGACTAAGGCGACCCTGCTCCTTATCTTGCCCCCTCTAGACCTCAGGGCCTCCATCACTTCAGGAACGCCGTGTCCCCATGCCTCAGAAGCCCACTTATAGATTAGCGGACCGACAATGAGGCCGCCAATAACGGGAATGAAAACAATTGGGACGCCGTGGGCAAGAAGAACACCTAAGAAGAAATCCTGGTTGAATATTATCAGTTCCTTGAAAACGTATGCGCCAATACCACCGGAAATTCCGGATACAAGGACAAGAGGCCCCCAGAGCCTGAAGAAATTGAAAGCTTCGGTCTCCCAGGTTTTCAAGGCTTTTCCTGAGTATAAGCCGACCGGCTCAAATTTCTGCGGCATTCCGGATTCAGTATCCTTTTGCTGTATTAATATATGCGGCAATTGCGCATTTCTACGAATTTATAGTTGCTTCAGGTCGGGTGTATATTACTATAGCGAATGAAATAAATACTTTGGAATCCGGGATGAATTTATTGATTTCAGGAGGCTAAAAATAAAATTGAAGTTGCCCTGAGGCAACAAATAAATCAGGACCTGTCCCTGCTCTGCTGGTCTTCCGCCCCGTGGTCATATGGATAGGTAACATAGAGGTCACTTGCTTCGTCAAGTTCCTTTACCTCATCGGCCGAGAGTTCCCATCCCGTGGAACCGATATTTTCTTCGAGCTGCTGCATACTGGTTGCACCGATGATAGGGGCAGTAACCGCCCTGTTTCTCAGAAGCCAGTTAAGAGCAACCTGCGAAGTCTTCCTGCCGTGTTTCGAAGCAAGGTCATCAAGCTTGTCCAGGACTTTCCAAACATATTCTCCCTCTGAACTCCATGGCCATTTCAATCCCCTCTCCTTCCATGCCTTGAGCCTGGTGCCATCCGGTGGCTCCTTCATGTCTTTCCTGTATTTTCCTGAAAGCAGTCCGCCTTTAAGGGGACTCCAGGGAAGAACTCCTATGTTCTCTGATCTGCAGTACGGAAGCAATTCATACTCGGTTGCACGCACCAGAAGGCTGTACTGCGGTTGCAGGCTCACAAACTCCTCAAGCCCGTGGGCCCTGCTGTATTCAACTGCCTTTGCCAGCTGCCATGCCCTGAAGTTGCTTGCACCTATGTATCTGACCCTGCCATCCCTCACGAGGTCATTCAGTGTGGTGAGTGTTTCCTCTATTGGAGTAAGTGGGTCCCATGCGTGAACCTGCAGCAGGTCAATGTAATCTGTTTTCAGCCTCTCAAGGCTGTCGTTCACGGACTTCATAATGTGTTTTCTGGACAGACCAAGTGCATTCGGGTGGTCCCCCATCTTGAACCTAACCTTTGTTGCGATGACAGATTCTTCCCTGTCCTTTCCCGAAAGCCACTTTCCTATTATCTCTTCAGAAACTCCGTTGTTGTAAACGTTGGCTGTATCGAAGAAATTTCCACCCTCTTCCACAAATCTGTCGATGATCCTGTGGGATTCCGCTTCCTCAACCTTCCAGCCAAAAGTCATTGTTCCAAGGCACAGTTCGCTTACCTTGAGGCCTGTGTGACCAAGAAGTCTGTATTCCATTTTTGTTCAGTTTAAAATAACTTAAAAATTTTACCTGTTTTCTGCGTTACAACAGTTTATATCTTACTGGATTAATATGGTGCCTGTTCAAACCTTGCATGTCTTTGTAGCATTTCTTAAGGGAATTAATGTCGGATCATACAACAGGAAGATACGAATGGCAGATCTGAAAGGCATGTTTGAATCCACTGGATTCTCTTCCGTAAGAACATACATTCAGAGTGGAAACGTTGTTTTTAAAGCCGAAGGTGAAAAGGAATCCCTGGCGGCCGGTATTGAATCTGAAATTCTGAACAGGTTTTCAGTGGAGGTTCCTGCAATACTGAGAACAAGAGATGAGATTGAGGAAATAACTGGTGCCATGTCCTTCGATGAAACACTGGGCAAAGATGCACAGTTTCCTGTCTTACATGTGGCTCTTTCCGGCAGTCCTCTGGAAAAGGATGATGTTGATAAGCTGAGTACATACGTCAAAGGAGAAGAACGACTTGTCTGCACTGGCAGTGAAATATATCTCTACCTGCCCTACGGTGTGCACAGCTCAAAGCTCGCAGCTGCGATCCAGAGGCTAAGTATACCTGTGACAGTGAGAAACTGGAATACTGTTCAGAAGCTCATGAAACTGACATATGAAATAGAATGATTATTTCCCATCAGGAAAAATCCAATGCAAAGAGAGCATATTTTAGGGAATCAGGATAAATCTGTCACTGGAATCATAAAAACAGTGCATTATGATAATTGCGTTTGTCGGTAAGGGTGGTGTTGGCAAGACAACTGTGTCTTCTGCAGTCGCACTGAGCTTATCCAGGAAGTACAGGACTGCTCTGGTCTCAAGCGATTTCATGTCATCTCTAAGAATTCTGTTTCCGAAGGACTCGGAAAACCTCCACGTAATAGAGCTTAAGGAAAAGGAGGTTGCGGAGAAATGGAAGTCAAAATACGGGGATGAAGTCATGGAAGTCCTCAGGCAGTTCGTTGACGTTGAGGACTGGATACTGGATCACATTGCTACAAGCCCGGGTGTGGCCGAAGAGTTCATGATGGCAAACATAACCGAGCTGGACAAAACAGGTGATTATGATTATGTAATATGGGATACAGCGGCTTCATCATCAACAATGCACCTCCTGCTGCTCCAGAAAGAATTTTATGAACACCTCGACAGGGATGTCAGGATCTACCTGAGATTGAAGAGCAGTTTCAGGAAGAAGGGAGTATCCGACATTCTCGAGAGCTGGAAGGAACTGGCCAGTGACGTATGGAAAGACCTGTCGCATTCCAGCTTCTATCTTGTTTCCACTCAGGATGAACTGAGCCTGCTGCAGTCTGATGAAATAGAGAACGAATTCAGGGAAATGGGACTGTCAATAAACGGAAGGATATACAACAGGTGCAGGGACATGGAAACTGGCGCATCCGGTGCAGTTACCATGATTCCAGAACTCACTGGAACCGCGAGAAACATAGTTCATCTCATCTCGGAGAACAGGGATCTGAGAAAGCTCACCCTTTAGTTACTCATTGCAGTCCAGGAATGGTCAGTCAAACGAAATATAATGCCTGAGCGTTCCGACGCCGCTGACTGATATTTCTACCCGGTCCCCTTCATTCAGGAACCTTCCTCCACTGTATGCACCGACACCAGACGGAGTTCCCGTAGATATGAGGTCGCCCGGCCTGAGCTCGTTAGTCTGGCTCAGGTAGGAGATCAGCTCTTCCGGACCGAATATCATGTCATCGGTTGATCCGTCCTGGCGTATTTCGCCGTTGACTTCTGTCCTGATGCCGAACCTGAAATCGCCTGTATCTTCTGCCGGAGTCACCCATGGCCCGGCCGGGAGCGCACCATCAAACTGTTTTCCCATGACCCAGTTCTTTCCAAACCTGGGCTGTTCCCTGAACTGGTAGTCGCGAAGGCTCACATCATCCACCGGGACGTAACCGAAAACATAGTCCATTGCATCGTCTTCAGAAATGTATTTCCCCCTTTTTCCTATCACGATCCCAATCTCCCCTTCGTAGTCTGCCTTCTCTATCCCCCTTGGAATCTTGACCGTACCGTTGTGAGCTATGAGGCTGGATGGAAATTTGAGAAAGAAATACGGCTCATCAGGGCTCTTGAAACTTGACTCTTCAGAATGGGACCTGAAATTAACTGCCGGAAGGAAAAGCCTCTCGAAGGGCATCGGAATATCCCAGTCAACCGGCTCGTCAACTTCAACGAGATCATGGTTTCCCAGAGATCTGTAAATATCCAGCATTTCCGATGTGCTGCCGTACTTCAACGGTTTTGACGGAACCAGGTATCTGGAACCCTCGTTGAAGCAAAGAACTGATTTTCTGCTGTCATCGAAGTATCTCAGAATATTCATGAAATGTGTATAGCCGGGTTTCCTAAAAATTATGCGAATTTTTCACTTCTTGCTGTTGCTGTGGAGTCTGTCGAATTCCATGCATATCATGTGGATGATTGCGATGTGCACTTCCTGTATGATGGGTGTGCTGTCAGATTCCACCATGAACATCTCCTTTGCAGCCGGCCTGAGTTTTCCACCACTACGGCCTGTCATACCTACTGTGTAAGCTCCTATCCTGTTTGCAGCCTCAATTGCCCTGATTACATTCATGGAATTGCCGGATGTGCTTATTCCGACCACAACGTCGCCACTCTTCGCAAAGGCCTCAACCTGCCTTGAGAAGACGTCGTCGAAAGAGTAGTCGTTGCCTATTGCAGTGAGAGCTGAAGTATTTGCATTCAGTGCAATTGCAGGAAAAGGCCTCCTTTCTAACGTGAAATGGCCCGTGAGTTCAGCGGCAAAGTGCTGTGAATCGGCAGCAGAGCCTCCGTTTCCGAACACTATTAGTTTTCCTCCTGACTTCATGCATCCATAGAGAGTATCTGCAAATTTCTTCACCTGATCAATGTCGATCTTGGATCTGGCGTCAATGCCCTCTTTCACATAACTTTCCAGGTTAATGTCATCCATGTTCTTTGCCTCCCTGAGTTTTATTCACCAACATATATGATTGTAGAACCCATGAAATCAAACCTGAACTGTTCCTCCCTGAGGTCTCCGAGCGCCTGCTTAACAGTCTCTCTCCTGTCGGGCGGTACAAGGAACAGCAGAAATCCGCCGCCTCCTGCCCCGATTAGTTTTCCACCAAGCGCCCCTGCATCCATGGCCCTTCTGTAATGATCATCTATCCACTTGTCTGTAATGCCGTCAGCAAGGGATGCCTTGAGATTCCAGTTGGTGTTCATCAGGCTGCCTATTGCAGTGAAATCACCACTGCTAATCTTTCTGGGAAACTGCATTGAGAGTGTCTTCATCTTCTCGTACTTGGCTATGTTTGATAGCATGGACACTTTCTGGTCCCTGTGTATGTCAGTCGATTTCCTGGATTTTCCTGTGTACATCAGAAGAAGGTGGTCCTGAAAGCTTTCAAGAGTTGATGAAGAGGCGATTATGGGAGATACAGCTACAGAATCATTTCCAAAGAATTTCATCATCCTGAAGCCACCGTATGCTGCGATGTACTGGTCCTGTTTACCGCCAGGCTCTCCCAGGACTTCCCTCTCTATCTTGTAGGCCTCGCTTGCAAGAACCTTGGCAGATGCGTGCTCTCCTATGAAAGCATGAAGTGCATTCAGCAGGCTGACCAGGAATGTGCTGCTTGAGCCGAGCCCTGTCCCAGTCGATGGTATGTCTGAAATGCTCACTATCTCGATTCCGCCGGTAATTCCAAGGAGGTTCATTGCTTCCCTGACTGTTGGGTGCTGTATCTTGCTTACGCTGTCAACAATTTCCGTCTTCGAATAGCTTATTCTAATCTTGTCGTCGAACTTCCTGTTGACCATCACATAAATGTACTTGTTTATGGCAGCCGATATGCAGATCCCCGGGCCGTGTTCAGTGTAAAAATACGGGAGATCAGTGCCTCCGCCAGTGAACGTAACACGAAGGGGAGACCTTGCCATGAACATTGTGCTTCTAATCATTTCACATCATAGTATTCAGCGAGTTTATGGAGTCCCTCATCGAGCCCTACCTTAGCCCTGAACCCGATGACTCTTTCTGCTTTTGAAGTGTCTGCAAGCGTTTCCATGACATAGTTCTTCACTGGCATTTCAATGAACTTTGCTTTCACATCACTCCCGAGAAGAGCATTTATCTTGTCGACGAGTTCCAGCAGGGAATAGTTCTTCCCGGTTCCCACATTGAATACGTCATATCCCTTTATTGAAGATGCCCTTATCAGCGCATCCACAACGTCTGTGACGAACACAAAATCCCTTCTCTGGGTTCCATCGCCGTAAATGACAGGCTCCTCATTCTTCTTCATGCTCTTGAAGAACTGAGTGGCGAGGTTGGCGTAACCCTTCTTTGAATCTTCATGATATCCATAAACCGAAAAGAACCTCATGGCGGCTATGTTAAGGCCGTAGAGTTTGTTGTAAAGCTGGCTCACCCTTTCAGCGCCTATTCGTGCCTCAGTGTAAAAGTCGGTGACTCCTGGAATTATATCTTCCCTGTGCGGCGGTTCAATGCCGTTGTAGATTGAGGAAGTTGAGGCAAACACAACACCGCTTCCGTGTTTCCTGGCGAACTCAAGAACAGCGATCATTCCGTTAACGACCTCGCCAGTAAGGAAGGGGTTGTCCCTGTACATGGGTGAAGCGGAGTATATGCCCAGGTGGAATATTTTCTCCGGCGTTATGCCAAGATCGCCTATCTTTCTTGAATCACCCTTGATGAAAGATACCCTGTTTCCATTGATTTCTATGTTGCTCTCTGATCCCGTATGGAGGTTGTCAAGAACTGCAACGCTCCCTTTCTTTGATAGTTCTGTTACGAGGTTGCTGCCAATGAACCCCGCGCCGCCTGTAACCAAGAATTGTGCATCCATTTTATCTTCCGATCTCCAAAGTGGTAAATTTCATGCTTTCATTAATCTTTGTTCTGTTATGTGCTCTCTTTTACTGCTTTATTTTTATTCCCGCTAAGGAATGGGTACCTTGTTGATCTAATCGGTATTGATCTGAACTGCCATGCCAGGAAAGTCCTGTCTGAAAAGGATGAATTCCTTATTTCCTCATGCAGGCCTATTATGTCATAGTATGATGATGACCAGCATACGTATGACAGGAGGTCCCTGTAGTAGGGCTTGGAGATGAGAATTCTTTCTCCTAGGCTTGTCTCATTCATCAGTCTCCTGCACGCTTCATCCTTAGTCATGTTAAGTGTTGAGACGGATATTGTGCTGAGTGTAAAATCGGTGAGGGCCAGCGAGTCGATTGCCGGCTGGATCAGTACTGCGCCGCTGTAAACAAGATCATAGAAATATTTCTTCGATTCCGATCTGGACATACCGGTTGCTGATGCGAGTCCCGGGAGGCTGATTAGCGGATCTGCAATGAGCTCTCTCAGCACAGTTGCTGCTTTTTCCCTGATCTTTCCGTCAGAATTGATTATTCTTCTCAGCGCAGAGCGGTCACCGTTGGTAAAAACTGGTTCGCCTATGAATTCTGAAAGAAATGTATATCTTGTCAGCGCAGCGTTAAGCTTATCCAGTTTCTTCCTGTAGTCTGTTTCATTCCTGTAGACAAATTCGATGGCAAACATGGGCGACATAGTGCCGTCACTCTGCTGTACAAGGGCGGCGTGTGCCCTTTCAATGAAATTGAACTTCTGTATTTTCCTCAACAGTTCGTCTATTCTGAGCGGCCCGGTTTTCCAGGAGACCATTGCACGGTTATACCCGAAAAGCTGCAGGTTCAGAATCAGCTGTGTCTCCACGACCGGAGCGATCCTTTTCCAGCGCGATTCGACACCGCCCGTCTTCCCTCTTCCCCACTTTCCTGATGAGAAGAGCTTTTCTTCAACTTTCTTCTGGATCCAGTATGGAGAAGGTCTTCTTAGTGGCTTTCCTGCAATGTCTCTGAGGTCCAGGTCTTCCGGCCATTGAAGTGCTCTGATGAGTTCAGTTGAGACCCGATCCATTCAAAATACGTAGACTAAGTTAAGTATATAAATTTATTTCAACACAGAGATAGTCTTCAATTTCATATAGTATTGAGAATGTTAAAGGTTAGCTATTAATATCTTGTAACACCCAATTTAATGAGCCTGCTTGAGCGCGTATTCACGAAAAGATTGATTTAGGTCGAAAGCAGTATTCTTCCGTGAACAGATCCGGATTCAGGCAGATCATTTCTGACAGGGCTGCACTTGAGATCGTATTTGTGGTCTTCCTGATATACTCTTCCGTCTGGTCGTACATTGCACTTCTGCGATACTACTCGTTCAACGCTGGAGTCTTCGATCTCGGTCTTGCCTCGAATCTTCTGTACAGCATCGGACATGAGGGCATTGCTTATCTTGTCAGCAGCCCGTCCCATCTTCCACTGAACAAGATGATAGCTGTCGTCCTCGCAATCCCTTATTACGTGTTTCCGGACCCGCAGTGGCTTGTCGTTTTCCAGTCCGTATGGATAGGGGCAGGAATATTCCCACTTTTTATAATCGTCAAAAAATACCTTAATTCCAACTTTGTAGCTCTCCTGTTGTCAGTTTCATATCTTCTTTACTATCCGCTGGCCGGAGTTAACTGGTTTGACTTTCACTTCATGGCCATCTTTCCTACTGCTTTTCTGCTTTCAATCATGTCATACATGCAGGGAAGAAACAAGTCTGCAGTTCTTCTGGGCATAGTGGCAATAATCTCCGACTACCTTGTTCCGCTTACATTCATTTTCCTCGCTGTCTACCTGATATTCTGGAAGAAAAAGACAGAGGGAAAGGCAGGCATCGGTTCTTACACGATTTCTGTCATAGCTGTTTCAGTAATAGTGCTTCTAATGGTGAACCTGACTTTCGGGACAGGTTTCACGACACAGTACATGCATTTGAGCGGCGCAACATACAGCACTTCTTACGTTGCTTCAGCGGGCGAGAAGGCGACATACTTCTATGCAATGCTCCTGCCGCTAGTCTTCCTTTCACTTGTCGGAATTGAATTCATGGCCGTTGGAATACCGTTCTTTGCTCTTGCATTCGTGAATTCTTACCAGCCTTATGTAACAACCATGTATTTCCAGTATCCGGCACTAATTGCACCCATTCTTTTCATTTCAGCTGCCGTGGGGCTCAAACGCATTCATTCGGCTATGCCCAGAAGGAAAATGCATGCGATCAGAGTCATAGCAGTTACTGTCCTGCTGCTGAATATAGTTCTGTTTGCATTCTTTTCCCCCATCGGGAATATTTACACAGGGAACTATTACAGTTCACACTATGGAAAGTACATATCCGGCAACGATTACCAGTATACGGCTGCAAAGGATACGACAATCACTCCGTACGACGTTTACCTGTCACAGATCACGTCATCAGTTCCGCTAAATTCCAATGTCCTGATACAGAACAATATGCCGCAGCTGTGCGCCGGGTACAACTGGCAACTTCCGGATTTCATGGCGAAAGGGTTCCAGCCGCAGTATGTTGTCGTCGATCCGTATTCTTACTTCTACGATCACTATTCCGCCGCCTATCATCCTGTCAACAGAACAATGGCAGACATGGCTGAGCAGTATTTCGGTTCTGGCAATTATTCAATAGTTATGTCCCTGGACGGGGTGCTCCTGATGGAGAAGAATCCGGCGGCCATTCCCCTCAAGTTTGTACCGTACACAGTAAATGTGACTCTTTCCGGCAGCAGTAACACTTCCCTGAGATCATTGTTCGGTACCGTCAATGCTACCATGCTGGCCGGTACGCTCAATTTTACAGTTCCCGGGCATTACAGGCTCGAACTTTCAGGCATTTCCAACAGCACTCTGAAGAAAGGCGCAGACCTGATTGTGTATGACCAGGGCAATTCAATCACAATTACAAACATAACAACAGGCACAACGTCTTTCGGAGATACATTCGACTATTTCACGGGGCCGGTAACTGTTGTTCTCTTCTTGAGTGGAAACATCCAGTCACAGGGCATAACGCTGAACCTGCTGGAAAACAAAGCATTGCAGTGATTTCTAATTGCCCGGATCTCAAATGAAGCGCAAATTTTAGAATCGCCCACAGATCAGGCATCTGTTAAATTGAAATCCGCAGGCATAGAAGGTGATACAGACAGCCGTACTGAAGTGCATTCTTATGCCAGTTCCATCTGGGGCCGCCACGAGATGCTGTTTCTATTTGCAGCCTTTGTTATTTCACTGTCTGTCAGGATACTGTCAATTTCATCATTTCCATTTCTGGTTTCACCCGCAGACGGCGGAACATGGGTTGCATTTGCGAGGGAGATAACAGCAAACGGATTTTCCATACCTTCAGTGAACACAATACACTATCCTGGAAGCCCATGGATATATCCGCCCGCAATTCCATATGCCATAGCCGTTGTTTCAGCAGTCACGGGAAGTTCTGGCTTCACTCTTTTCTATGTTGTTTCTGCGTTTGAAACAGTATTCCAGAGTCTGATTATATTTCCGCTGTATTTTACTGTAAGGAAAGTCTGGGGAACAGGCTCAGCTGCTGTCTCAGTTGTGATGTTCACGGGTTTTCCGCCCCTTCTCTATCTGCTCACCTGGAGTGCAGTAACCCAGGTGTCCGGTTTTCTCATGCTGGCCCTTGTCCTGTTTCTCTTTTCAGATACATTCATGGAATCAGGAAGAGTCAGGAGAAACACCATTTCTGCAATAGCAATCTCATTTGCGCTTGTGTTTGTACATGACCTCACGGCATTCGTATTCATATTTGCCACTCTGGCCTCAACGCTATACTATGTGCTGAAAAATCATGGATCCGGAACTGCAGCGGCTGCTCGCATGATCAGGATCTCTCTTGCATCTTTCCTCTCATCTGCCGCAGGTTTCGTGATATGGTACATTCCAAGACTTTCCTGGCTCTCGGAAACAGGAAGCATTTCCGTTACACACGGTTCACTGTCGTCCGTATATGAATTCGTGACAGTTGACCTGCTCAACCTTTCTCAACCACTTGCAGTTCCCCACTTCATTTATTACCTTTCTTTCCTGCTGCTGCCTGTTTCAGCGTACTTCATATATCTCAACATCCGTTCCCGACAAGAGAAAATCCAGAATCCTGTAACCGTGTTCAGCGTTTCAGCACTGGCCGTAACTCTTCTTTCAATACCCTTTCCGGTGATTTTTGCGAGGCTGGCTTATTTCCTGGCGCTGATGTACCTGTTCTTTGTCCCTGCACAGTTAGTAAGGCTGCTTTCCTCTCGCTTGAGCACGAAGAGTGAAAAGAGGAATTACAGGAAGTACAGACAGGCAGCCGGCATCCTCGTTGCAGTTTTCATAATCCTCTATTCTGTGTGGGGAATGGCATTTGCCTACAGTGCGCATTCCTATTACGTAAACGGAAGTTCAGAGAATGGCAGCGAAACTGTGGCTGCCGTCCAGTGGATTTCAGCAAACGTGAATTCCACCTCTGTTGTTGCGGCTAATTCCTATACTGGATTCCTGATTATGGGATTCAGCGGAAATCCTGTGATTGACGGGCAGAATCTCTCCTATGTTACACAGTACAGCGAAGCCAACCAGAGCAGGGCTGCAACTGTGCTTGTGGATTCGCCGCTCTCAAACATTTCGCTGACGCAACGGCTAATTGGGGAATACAACGTTTCTGTGGTTGTGACATCCCTGGACGGATCGCATGTCCCTTCATTCTACACTTATGCATACGGCGGACCTTCCGTTTTCGTTTATTTTGTCAGTTGAACATTCCACTCGTTACATAATTTTTATCTATATATCACCAATTTCATGTATCGTATTTCCAAATGCGGGATGTGAGAATTGGACAGCAGTGAACAGGAAAACGGCAGAAACAGAAGTGGTATTCACTTTAAGCGCCTAGCTTTCCTTCTGTATGGCGTCATACTGATAAATTTCTCCTTCATAATGTGGACAGACGTGGGATACCTGGATATTCCTGCTCTGGCTGCAATCTGGATTCTTCTGGGCCTCAGCTGCGTCATGATAATATATTCTGCATACAACGGAGACGACATTCCTTACGCAAAGCTGATCCCAGTTCTCAGTTTCATAGTAGCACTGTTTGTTCTTCTGAGCGTGCTGATACGAACCATACCTTCATACGGGACAGATGAAATAGCGCTTGACACTTATGCAGCCTATCTTTCCCTGCATGGCATAAATCCGTATGTTAATTCCAACATGCTCAATGTATTCGTCTATACTGGATTTCCACAGAGCCTTATCACTCCCCTCTCCACAGGCGGCGCTGTGAAATATTTCGTATATCCGGCGCTGTCTTCCATCATTTTCATGCCTGCTGTTGAATTCGGTTTCCCTCCTTATGTAATGCTGCTCGTCTTCAACATAGGCTTTTTCATAATACAGTACGCATACTACAGGAAGGAAAAGGTTGCAGAGAGTGTTCCTCTCCTGATTGTTGCGATGATACTCGATGCAGAGTACGCAATATACTCTGTCAGCGGAGTCACTGACATAGTGTGGATCACATTCCTCGGCCTCTCATACATCTACAAGAGGAACTGGAAACTGGCCGGTTCATTCTTCGGCCTCTCGCTGGCATTCAAGCAGATTCCCATTGTAATACTGCCTTTCTATCTCTATTTCCTGAGAAAGCAGGAGGGCTATTCAGCAAAAAAATCATTCATGTTTCTTTCCATCGCCGTTTTTGCATTCATGATACCGAATATACCGTATATTGCAATGAATGCATATGCCTGGTTCTCCAACATCATCCTGATAGCATACCAGCCGATTCTTGGTGTTGGTATAGGTCCGTCTGTGCTCTCATTTGCAGGTTTCATTTACATTCCGTCTGGTGTGTTCGAAATTGTCCTCATATTCTCACTCATATTCCTCTTCTACCTCTACATAATGAGGTTTGACAAGCTGAAATACGGGTTTTTCGGATTTCCTGTTGTAATCTTCCTTCTCAATTACAGGACACTCGAGAATTACATAATCTACTGGCCGTTCCTGTTTCTTCTGATCATACCTGAAGTCCTGAACAGGAAGGACCCGGTGAAGCAGGAACACGCTCCTCAGAGGAGGACTTTCCTGACAAGGATATTTCCGAAGTTCAATGCGAGAAGGAGAATGGTCAACTTCATGATAGTTGGAATCATAGTAGTCGGAGCAGCTGCATCGGCCGGCTATGAGTATTCAAAGGCACCAAGCATACACTCGCCGTTCACCGTCATGAACGTGACCGGCTATTCAGATCCGTACCAGGTTCCGAACAAGATCACTTCACTTTCGGTTGAAATGAATTACACGCCGCTTGAGAGCGGACCCGCCAAGTTCAATGTGTATTACAGGATATTCACGAACGGCATGATCAATAATGTCAATGCACTGTTATGGTCCGGCAATGGCCCGGTTTCCACAGGCGTGAGCAACGTGACAATATATCCCAACACAGCAGCGGATATGCTTGATTACAGTACCTCCTTCGTTCTTGAAGCCTACTACGGTAATTTCACTTCGTACCTTGATGTGAAGCCAATCAAGAACCAGACTCCTGTTTACTTTCCCAATCCTGACCTCAGTTATCCCACTTACACATTGGGGGAGCCTTACCCGGGATGGACATTCAAGAGTACAGGTGCCGGAGTGGCGGCAAACTACAGCTACCTCCCGCTTGGAACTTACGTGAACATGAACGTGCACGCAAAACCGGGAAACTGGACCGAAGCTTCGATTGGAAGCGACTTCAATTTCTCTTACATGATCCAGAACAGCCTCAGCCTCGCATATACAATAAATTCAGGGATGACCAACGTGTCGACCATCATGTCTGGACTGCAGTTCAGTGAGTTTGCCGGCGTGGAGGTCACGTTCAACAATGGTCTTGAGAAATTCTGGATAGGGTACAACAAGTCCGTGGCATACAACTGGTATTTTGTCGATAGAAACCAGCAGTACATCGTGCAAAACACAACGACGGTAAATTTCTCACTCATACACGACCTGGGCATGAAATACAACTGGACTTTCCAGGATGCAACATTTTCTTATGTCATAGGGTCGTCACTGGGGACTGGCATTTACTACATGTATTTTTCAAACTCAACATTATCAAATAACAGTGGTAATTTAGCAGGTTCAGGGCATTCTTCGGCCTACCAACAATTTAATAGCACTTTTACAAATCCCCAAACGCCCTTCAGTGCTTTAGAGGGTTCAGCAGTGGTCGAATCAAATGGTAGAACTTTCAGTTGAAATACCTACTTACAATGAAGCAGAGAATATACCTGTCATTGTGGAGAAGCTCGAGTCCCTAAACATAGACCTTGAGATCATCATTGTAGATGACAACAGCCCTGACGGCACTGGAGAAGTGGCCGAAAAACTGAAGGAAAAATACAGTAATCTTAAAGTTCTGAGGAGGCCGGGGAAGCTTGGCCTGGCAACTGCAATACACGACGGGCTTGCACTCGCCGAGGGAAAATTCATAGCTGTAATGGATGCAGACATGCAGCATCCGCCGGATTCTCTGCCCAGGCTCCTGGAAAAAGCCAGGGAGGGCAATGACCTCGTTATAGCTTCCAGGTACGTGAGAGAGGGAAAGTCTGAAAAATTCAGCATATACAGGAGAATTGTCTCAAGGGCCGCAACTTTCCTTGCTCACGCTATGCTGAGGGAGACAAGGAATGTCAGGGACCCTCTTTCAGGCTTCTTTGTTTTCAGAAGGGACATAATGTCTCCGGAAAAGATAAATTCCAACGGCTACAAGATACTCCTTGAGGTGCTTGTAAAGGGCACAGGAAAGAAGGTTGCCGAAATACCTTACACATTCAAGCCAAGGCTCAAGGGCAGCAGCAAGCTCGGCATAAGGGAGAACGTAAACTACCTCCGGCTCATTCTGATGCTGTCTGAATACAGGCCCCTCAAGTTTATTACCGTGGGCATAACCGGTGTCCTTGTGAATGAAGGGCTGCTGTTCCTGCTTCACAACCTTTCGCTGTTTTCTGCCTCTCTGGCCAGTTTTCCACTTGCTTACGCCGGTGCAATAGCAATAGAAACATCTGTTATAACGAATTTTCTGCTGAATAATTTCTGGACTTTCTCCAATTTGGGGCCCGGGAGGGGGATTGTCAAATTCCTCAAGTACAATCTCGTTGCCGCCCCGGGTGCAATAATAAACTTCCTGACTCTCCTTAACCTCGCAACCATCTTCCACTACCTGCTTGCAAATCTGATAGGAATAGCGCTTGCTTTCCTGGTGAACTACCTGGGAAGTGAGCTGTTTGTGTGGGCAAGAAGCTGAAAATGGCGGCCGAGAACACTGGCATGGAAGAAGTGGCACAGAAAGAAGAATTCTCAACCAGGGGATTTGTGAGGAACAACCTTCCCAGATTCCTGAAATTTCTTGTTGTCGGCGGAAGTTCTTTCCTTTTTTCAGAATTCATCCTTTTCATGACAAGGAATGTGTTCTACGTTCCCAACCTTCTCCTTGTCGAAATCATTGCAATGGTCCTTTCCGTCACTCTGGGTTATTTCCTCAATGAAATCTGGACGTCCAGGGGAAAGGGCTGGCACGGGAAGGGGCCTGCTGGGATGCTGTTCAGGCTGGCTGCTTACCAGCTGATTTATGCTGCAGGCAATGTTATTTCAATATCAATCCAGCTCTACCTGTTCTACTATCACGGAATAAGTGTGCTCATAGGAAATGTTCTGGGGGCATTCGTTGCCACACCCGTTAATTATGTGCTTTCAATGTCGCTGGTCTGGAGAATCAGGATCCTCAGGGAATGAATGCAAATATGTTCAGTTTACCTTTTCTGCCTTCAGCGTAGAAAGGACTCTTTTTATGCCTTCCTCCACAGGCACAGGATCAACAAGCACTGATTCCTGTGCAACAAGGCTTTCACCTTCCGGAAGAACGTAGTCCTCGTGCTTCCTGACAAGCTTAACGCCAGAGATTTCTTCGACCTTTGCAAGCAATTCGTTGACAGAAGTTCCCCTGCCTGTTCCGACCTCATGGTCTCCCGGGCCGACCTCCCCTTTGACGATCCTCAGAATCAGCCTGGCCACATCAGATACGTGAGTGTAATCCCTCACGTGGTTTCCGTCACCGTATATGGTGGCTTCAAGGCCACTGACTGCAGCATTGCAGAAAAGGTATACTGCACCTTTCCTGCTGCTCTCTCCATATATATTAAAGAATTTGAGAAGGAGAGCCCTGATTCCGTACAGGTTCCTGTAAAGGTTTATCCACTCAATTCCCTGCTTCTTTGACAGCGAGTATGGATTGGTGGCTTCTTCGATCGAACCGGAAGTCGCAAACACAAAGACAGACGAATCCTTTCTTGCCTTCTCCAGGAACTTCATGGTCAGTCCAAGGCCGTCTGAGAAGTACTCATAAGGCATCTCTCTTGACTTTCTTATGAGTGTCCTGGCCGCGAGGTGTATAATGAAATCATACTTCTTTGAAGGGAACTCATCTCCCATGTCGAAACCATCTGGATGCACTCCGTTTTCTTGCAGATAGTTGAAAACAATTGTGCCAATGAAGCCTTTATCACCTGTTAGCAATACTTTCAGATCAGAAGGAGTTCCCATTTCAGACTTCCTGCCATTGGAAACTGCTCTTTAAACTTGCCCTGTTTTTTACATGATATTATTTTCAAGTAAAATATATATTAATATATTCAACTATATTCAGTTCCCATGTCAAACAGTAACGCGCATAATCACAACTCTTATATGCATGAAAATTGGCTTAAATATGGGGTGAACAAAATGCTACTAATTATTGCGAAGAATTTAAATAAAAGTATTTTTCTAATATAAATGCGCAATATTTATTAAATATAGTTTGGTATTGTTTACTATGACAGAAAATCCAGAAAAGGAATTTATGGGTAAAAAACCATATGGCTGGATTGGAGCTGTTGTAGTAGTGGCAATAATATTCTTCTCGGTGGGATATATTGTTCACACACCATCTGCGAGTACTCCCACCACTACAAAAAAGACTACACCAACAACAAATACAACAGCTGCAGGAAAGAATGTTACAATAACATTCTACGAGAGCCTGGCGCCATCGGAGGAAGCGTACTTCCAGAATGTTCTGGTACCTGCCTTCGAGGCTAAGTATACGAATATAACAGTGGCATTCGCCAATCTGCCGAGCAACGGAGTTCCGACAGAAATACAGACACTGGAAAAGAGCGGTCAGATCGGAGCGACAGTTGCGGGTCTTGACAATCTGGCAGTGGGGCAGGTCATATACAGTAACAGCGGAAATCTGCTGATGAACCTGACTAACATCTCCGGTTCAATGATGCCTACAACGCTTATACCGGCAGCAGTGAAAATGGTGAACTATGAGAAGACAGTGTTTGGAGGAGTCTACTTCTTCCCGTTCAGGGCAAACCTGCCGCTGACATTCTACAACAAGACAGCATTTGCAAAGGCCGGAATAACTTCAGCACCGACCAATGACGCACAGCTAATGAGCGATGCAAAGGCACTCAAGAATGCAGGATTCTCCGGTCCTATTATGGTCCAGGGAGGGGGAACAAACCACCCGTCCAGCACAGGAACAGAGCTGTACCAGTGGATGGTCCAGTATGGAGGAAATCCGTTTGTACTGAACAGCACCGCTGATCTTCAGGCATGGGATTACCTGTACAATCTGTCCACATACTTCAGCCCGGATTATCAGGGCGGATACTGGGGCAGCTACGCAGGGCTTGCTAACGGTCAGTACCAGATACTGGACTACCAGTGGCCTTATGTCTACCCGCTGCTGACCAACCAGACGTTCCAGATGTCCAACAGCACCCTGGGTGTTTACGGCGGACCTGCGGGCCCAGTGAACGGAAACCACCTGCTTGGTGGAGATGTTCTAGTTATACCGAAGGGAGCCACACACGTCGGTGCACTCGAGCTTCTGATTAAATACCTGCTTAGCCCGACAGCACAGAAGGGAACGCTTCTGAACCTTTCATGGGTTGCGGTTAACTCCCAGGCATATTCAAACCTGCCAAAGAACTTCTCTGCGGTGGGAAATGCGCTTGAGTCTGCAATAAACGGAGGAATATTCCTGAGGAATCCGACACCGTGGATAACACAGTGGAATACCTACGCTGCGCAGGCATGGGACAAGATAATCGGCAGTGGTGCAACGCTTTCACAGATACCCGGAATACTTAGCACATACAACCATGATATGTACACTTTCCTGGTGGCCAACTACGGCCAGTCTGTGGCTAACACCTACGAAAGCGGCGGATACGGACCTATATCCGTATAATAAATTTTTTATTTTTTTATTTTTTTACTTCATCTAAGGAGATACCAAACTTATGATCAAGGAAAAATACAAGTCATTACTATTCATACTTCCGGCTGTAGTTTATATTGCCGGCCTTGCCTTTGTGCCTTCAATATACGCTGTCAGCGGGAGCTTTCAGACTCGGCTCTCGAGTTATACTCTTATCAATTATACGCTCATACAGCAGGGCGGTGTTGTTCCCGCTATCTATAACACCATTGCTGTCACTCTTCTTGCCCTTTTTGTACAGTTTGTGCTTGGATTCATAATTGCTGCTATACTGACAAAGAAATTTGTGGGGAAGAGAATTTTCTCCGTCCTTTTCCTGCTTCCATTCGGGGTTGCAACAGTCGTTGCGGGATTTGTTTTTGACAAGGCAATATTTACGTATTCCGGAGGATATGCGAATGCACTTCTGTCCTCACTCGGAATATACCATATTCTTGGCATTTCGTACCTGGACTTCAGAACAAAATATCTGGTAGACCTTGTAACCCTGGTCATAGCAGACAGCTGGAAAAACACTCCTATAGTTGCACTCATCCTTCTTGCAGGCATGAACTCAATATCGCCCGACATCTATGCACAGGCCGAGATTGACGGGGCCGGTGCGGTATCAAGATTCTTCAGGATAACTCTTCCAAACCTGACCGGATTCATAGCAATTGCTCTCATAATCAGGGGAGTGAGCGAATTCAACATTTTCGCCATTGCAAAGCTGATGTTCCACCCCCAGATCCTCACGACCATGACATATTCACTGTTCCAGGACGGTATCACCGACAACGAAGCCGAGGCTGCGGCAACAATTCTGCTCGCCTTCATAATCGTGTTTGCTGCAGTAATCATATATTTCAGGGGCCGTTCCTTCAAGGTCCAGCAGGGAATCATAAGGAAGAGGGACTGGTACGAGAAGTACCACTGGTTTTACACCTCGGGCGGTTTTCTGTCTGTAACTGGCAGAAACAGCGCACAGGGAAAGAAGATGCTCAGCACGCAGGCTTCAGACCAGGACATCATAATCGGGTCTGATAGCGTTTCAGTTCCCGATACTGTAATATTCTCCAAGGGAAGCCTGCTTCCCACGATCAAGGCAATCAGGGAAGCATGCTCATATGCATATTCATTCACGGACGCCTGGAAGAACAGTGATTCAGGAAGTGTGGAATTTTACTGGAAAAAAGGGCCCGGCGGAGAAAAGAGTACAATTAATGCAGTGCATTCGAACATAGACATTGCAATATCAGAGATTTCCGGCGAACCTCTTCCAATGGTTACACCGACAGGAACAAGCAGAAAGACTGCGGGCCAGATCATAATGCTGAAACCCGCCAACGGAAACACAGACCAGAAAATGCTGGCCAAGAAGATTGCCTCTATGCTGAGGATAAGGGCAAAGGAAGTGCACAAGATTCTCGGAAACAGGAGCCTTGATTTCGGAGACGTGAGGGAAGTGAACACTTCCATCGTTCTCGACAGGGGAGGTGGCGCTGCAGATGCTTTCTAGGCTTGGCAAGATTCTCATAACGATAGCAGTTCTTGTTATCGCTTTCTATGTGCTTTATCCAATCTATGTTCTTGTTCTGGTGTCAATTTCGCCTATCAAGAGTACGCTGCAGAGTTCACTGCCGTCAAACCTTCCATCGCTTCACAGCTCCCTTGCAAACTTCTACGAGGCAGTATTTACTCTGGGCCTTGTGAAGCCAATGCTCAAGAGCTTCTATATTGCACTGGTTGTCGGAGGCCTTGCCATGCTTATGGGAATACCTGCAGCATACGGGTTGAGCAAACTCCCATCAAGGACGGCCAATATGATATCAACAACGCTGTTCTTTGCGAACATGCTTCCTGCAGTCACGATCGCGATTCCAATCAGCGCCACATTCATTCATTACCATCTTTACGACACTGTGCTCGGCGTTGCGCTTGCCCAGGAGCTTATAGTGCTTCCTCTCACAATATTCCTCATACTCGGGGCTTTCCAGGGGCTTCCCAGTGACCTTGAATTTCAGGCAAGGGTGGATGGAGCAGGCATTTTTACAACCATGTACAAGATCCTGATTCCCCTCTCAATGGGCGCTATCGCCTCTGCATTCCTGCTTTCCTTCATGATGTCATGGGATGAATACACATTTGCGCTGATCATATCTCCGACCCCGCCGACTCTACCCGTGATCATATATGAGAACATAACGAGGGGGCCAATAACTGCAAGCACTGCATTTGCACTGCTTGTGACCATCCCCGTTCTGATCATGACCGTGTTTCTTTCGAAATTCCTCAAGGCAGAGTACCTCTCCGGAGGTCTCGTGGGATAACCGGTGCATTGTCATGAATAGCGGAGGCGAAGGCTGCACGGAACAATTGGACCTGCTCAGGAAACAAATAGTGGAGCTGAAAAGCCCGGAAGGGTACCTCTACGCTGGGCTGCCAAAGTTCAGGAGGCTCTTTGGAAGGGATTCACTCATATCCTCCATGCAGCTTCTTGAATCAGATCCTGGAATTGCAAGAAGCACAATACGTGCTCTGCTCAGATATCAGGGAAAGGAATACGTGCCGGAAACTGGTGAAGAGAACGGCAAAATACTGCACGAGCACATGGAAAATGTGTCTGAAGAACTCAGGACCCACCTCAGAAGAGTTCCATGGCTTGCAAAGAGCGATACAAATTACTTTTCTGTTGATTCCACTCCACTTCTGTTAATTCTTGCAGACATGTACCTGGAAAAAACAGGAGACCATGAATTCATAGAGTCTGTCGGGCCGGGCCTGAGCAGGGCTGCTTCATGGATCCTCAGGGACGGAATGTCAGAAGACCTGCTTGTCTATTTCAAGGCAAGGCTTGGCTTGGGCCTCCAGTCACAGAGCTGGAGGGATGGAATAGGCAGCTTGCTGGAGCTGTGCAAGGACCCTGTTGCAGTCGTTGGCGTGCAGGGATATCTCATAAGGGCACTCAGGTCCGTTCAGAGGCTCTCGGATAGAGTTGACTCCAACGACAGTTTCGCATCAATGAATGAGATGGTATCCGGCATTACGGAAAGGGTGCAGGATTTATTCTATCTCGACGACACGGATTACTTTGCATTTGCAACCGACGGAGACGGAGTTGCAGTCAAGTCAGTCAGCAGCGACCCAGGCCACCTTCTGCTGTCAGGAACACTTGACAGGAAATACATGAACATAATAGTTTCAAGGCTGATGGAACCGGATATGATGACAGATTACGGGATCAGGTCACTCTCAGCTGATGATATGAATTTCGATGACAGGGCATACCAGCGGGGGAGCATCTGGCCTCACGACAACTGGCTCATAGCACTCGGGCTAAGGGAAAACGGGTACGTGAAGGAGTACGATGCAGTTAGTGGATCATTGCTCAGGGCATATGAGGAACTCGGTTCAATCCCTGAATATTTCGGTGTAGACAGGTCAGGCGATATCATTCCTGTCAACAGGCTTCGCGTTAGGCCCTGTGATCCGCAGGCCTGGTCTGCGGGGGCACTTATCGACCTGATAGGTTCAAGATCAAGGGAATAGAAAATATGGTGAAAAAATGGCAAAAAAACTGATACTTTACAACCTGACAAAGAGATACGGAAAGCACACGGTGTTCAACAACCTGAATTTGTCCATAGATGAAAACGAATTTTTCGTTATTCTTGGCCCGTCGGGCGCAGGGAAATCGACACTTCTCAAACTGATAGTTGGAATAGAGGAGCCGGACAACGGCCGGATATTCATCAACGGAAAGGAGGTGACAAAGCTTCCCCCGAACAAGCGGAACATTGCAATGGTGTTCCAGAATTATGCGCTTTACCCCAACATGACAGTGTTTGAAAACATCGCATTCCCGCTGAAGATGCACCACGAACCAGACATTGTGAAAAAGGTCATCGCAGCAGCAGAAAAACTGAACATTGCCGATATACTGAAGAAGAATGCGACTAAGATAAGCGGAGGGCAGAAGCAGAGGGTTGCGCTCGCCAGGGCAATAGTCAGGAAGCCGTCACTGTTCCTGCTCGACGAACCTCTGAGCAACCTGGATGCAAGGATAAGGTTCAGCGCGAGGGAAGAGCTGAAGAGAATCCAGATGGACGTTCACGACACATTCGTTTTCGTCACCCATGACCAGGGAGAGGCAGCAAGCCTCGCAGACCGTGTTGCAGTTCTTCACGCAGGAAGGGTGGAGCAGATCGCACCCTTTTCGGAACTGTATGAGACTCCAAAATCTGAATGGCTCGGTGATTTCATAGGAAACTATCCAATGAATTTCCTGCCCGGTGAATTTGCAGGTGAAGGCAATGACCTGAACGTTGGTTTCAGGGCAGAATGGCTGGAGGAAGACCCGGCAGGCATTGAATGCACGGTGCAGTCATACGAGGTAGTTGGTGACATATACTACCTCTTCTGCAAGGTCGGTCCCGACGCAGACCTGTCACAGGATGCGGACCCTGAAAACACGGTGAACAGGTTTACGCTTGTTTACAAGAGTGCAGGCAGGAGGGAATACGGTGAGAAGCTGAAACTGAAAATAACAAAATACCTGAAGTTCAGGGACGGACTGCTTGTTCAGTAGATCTGATCTCATCCTCTCTTGAGGTTGATGTATTTCAGCCCTTTTCTTCTTGCAAGTTCACCGTCTATGTCTTCCCTGTCTCCTATCATTAATGATTGAGATATGTCTATTTCATGCTCTTTTTCCGCCCTGTCGACCATTCCGGTCTCCGGCTTCCTGCATGAACATCCCTCATCCGGCCTGTGGGGGCAGAAATAGACGTCGTCGATCTTTATCCCGCTCCTTGATAGTTCTGTTATCACCGCACAGTTGAATTTCCTCAATTGATCTTCAGTGAAGTAGCCTCTGTTTACACCAGACTGGTTGGTCACAATAATAAGGAGGTAACCGCCATCCTGGTAAGGTTTCAGTATGCCTGCAATGTCTTCGTAAAGCCTGAGCTGTGAGGGATCGCTGCAGTATGGGCAGTCATAATTTATTGTTCCGTCACGGTCAACAAAAACAGCCTTATTTTTCTTCTTTTCTGACATTACCGGCAACCTTCGCACTGCATACAGGACACTTACCGAATCCCCTGTAGGATGT
>JBJKSW010000012.1:0-31079 GCA_046703525.1 Thermoplasmataceae archaeon | reverse complement strand
CAAGACGATCCTTATGTGTGATATATATGCTTGAAACCCTATCTGTTTCTACTTCATCCAGCAACCGGGAGAATCCATTGCGGTCAAACCGCATACCGCTTCTGATATCAGTTATGATCTCCGAGGTGGGGGATGCGGATTTCAGGCGTTCAACCTGTCGGTCAAGATCGCCTTTCTGACCCTGAGACGACACTCTTGCGTATAAGTATGACCGTCTCTCCTTTTCTCTGCCGAGTATCCTGTTGATCTCACTTTCCGGCACCCTCCTGAAGTTGTTCTGCAACCTCACGCACCTGATTTTTCCCTCTCTGTCCCATTTTCTAAGGGTAGTAGGGTCTATCTGGAGTATATCGCATGCATCCCTGAGGGTGTAAAGTCTTTCCATAACTTGCAACAATATTTCATAACAACACTTAATATTTTCCTTCAACTGTTAAAGCCCTGTATTTCCAGCGCTTTTGAAATTCTCGGGAGAAGCAAGTTGCTCAAGGCCCCAGATGGCTGTCAAGCATGCTTTACAGGTGTCCGGCCGTGCCCTTCCAATGAAAATCAGTGCCTGTGCAGCTTGCTGAGTTCTGCTGTTATGTCTTCAAAATAAATGACTTTGATGCCCTTTGACTTGAAACGCTCCTCCTGCTGGCCAAGAAGTTGGGATGACCCGAGTGCCGATTTTGAAAGTATGAGATTTTTCTCAATGCTGCCTGTGTCTTTCACATATTCTGCCAGTTTGGATAACCTGTCGCTGTTGAATAGCCTGTCAATCATGGAGCTTGAGTCATTTCTGGTTGAATTGGCCGGCCCGTCACGAAAAGGCAGGTTGAGTTCGTATTCGTAAAAGTTGCCTTTGATATCAAGTGCAAGTATGTCAATGTCTTCAAACTTGTCGCCCCTCTTGTAGTGGATGTTTTCCATTGTGAATTGCTTCTTGACCACCTTAAGCCATTCTCTGATTATCATTTCTCCCGGTTCCATGAGGCTTCAAAATACTCATTGTTCTAAACCGTTTTCTTTGACACTGAAAATCTGGGTGTTGAAATGCTGAAAGAAGTCATGTTTTTTTATTTAATTCTTACAAAATAAATGTGAGAATTGCCCGGATAAATCCGTCATAAGTAAGAACAAAGCGTCTGCCTGATGTGGAAACAGAGTGCCTGGTCCACAGCACTCAGGATTCATTCGATTGCTTCATCCTTCTCGACCGAAAGGATAGGCGATACTAATTAATTCCTGTTTTTCATTAATAGTGCGTGAAATCAGATTTTGAGGAAATTGCAGATCTTGATTCGCGATACCAGAAGGCAGTAGAAATGAATGATGCAGAAACAATGGACTTGATCCTGCATGACAGTTTTGTTCTCGTCACTGGGCAGGGGAAAGTTTTCACCAAAGCTGACCTTTTGGAAGATGCCAGGAGCGGAAGGATTCAATACGATGTCCAGGAGGACAGCATGCAGACCGTGAGGTTGCTGGACAGTACAGCGGTAATAACTGCATTTCTCAGTGCAAAAGGTTCCGAGGACGGGAAGCCTTTCGAATACTCACTCTGGTTCAGCGACACATATATACGTACAGAATCAGGATGGAAGTATTTCTTCGGGCAGGCATCATCAAGGCAGAAGTATGAACCGGCTGATCAGTAGTTAGGGCAGTATTTCTCAAGCAGCAACCTTACTGACTCACCTTTCGTGGAGTAATGTGACCCGTCCATTCCTTCCGATAAATGCCGTCAGCGGTTTTTCAAGCTTCCCCTTCTCGATGTCTGTTCCGGCTGCACTTCTAATTAGCATGGCTAGTGAGAGATAGTTCTCCTGCAGCTTGATTCCCAGTCTGTCGGCTTCCGAAAATATTGCATTTGACGCTTCCAGAATATACATTTCAGGTGCGACAGAGAATCTGTGCACAAGATCCAACTCAACGGCAAGGTTGATCGTCGTAAATGCCTTTTCCAGGTTCTGGCGCATTCTCCTCTCCAGTATTGAGACATCCTGCCTTGTAACCCCGAGCTTCGATGCTATCTGATCCGGGGTCAGCCCCTGGTTTCTGAGCCTGAGGATCTCGTGCTGCCTCTCAGAAAAGAAGCTGTTTCCATAAACTCTGGATCTTGGCATTCATGGTAATCGGGTGATTATGTAAACATTTTTGTTTAATTAGTCTAACAGTTAAATTATAATAATACAGAATTATTCCCAGTTCGATGGTTGCCAGCAGACGCATAAAACTTGCAGTAGCCTTCACTGTACTGATAGTTGTTGTTAGCGGAACCTATGCTTTCCTCTCTCTGGGGAACAGGTCCGCCGACACCCTTACAGTGTTCTCTGCTGATGCATACGTTCCTGAAGTCAAAGCTCTGCTCAGCAGTTTTCACAACAGCACCGGCACAGATTTTGCACCTGTTCATGGAGGGGGATCATATACGGATGCGAGGCAGATTGCACTTGGCTCTCCGGCCAGCGCTTTCATATCCGTATCACTGGATTCATACAGTAAGTCATACCTGGGAAATTTTTCCAGCGGATGGGCGCTTGCATTTGCCGCAGACCAGATGGTTCTTGCTTATACTGAAAATTCACTGAACAACAATTATGCACTGAGCATTGTGAATGATTTCAGGCAGGGGGTACCATCAAACAACACCACGACCCTGAATCAGGCTTTCTCCGTCCTGGTCTCCGGAAAGGTCAAGGTGGGCATTTCTGACCCCCAGAGCGATCCTGCCGGTGTCAGGGCTATGATGCTTCTTGAGATGGCAGGACACCTGTACGGAGGTGGAAATGCATCTCACTACATTGATCTACTGGCAGAAAACGCAGGAAACGTCAGCAGAGCAAGCGCCGCAGAGCTGGTCTCTCCCCTTGAACTCGGCCAGATTCAGTTTCTCTTCATATACAAGTCTGCTGCAATTTCACACGGCCTTTCATACGTGGAGCTCCCGGCTGCAGTAAACCAGGGAAATGCTTCCCTTTCAGGTTTCTATTCACAATTTTCATACACTTCAGGGGGAAGCACAGTGTATGGTTCTCCAATCCTCCTTTTCTTTTCTCTTCTGGACAACGGAACATATCAGAGCGGTGCTTCTCTTCTACTCTCCTACCTTCTGAACAATACTGTGCTGTTTTCCAGCTATGGGCTTGTGCTGCTCACACCCATGTCACTCTATGGAAATGCTTCCGGTGTTCCCCAGATTCAGTGGGGTCTTTCCAAAGGGATCATAACACAGAAGAGCACGGAGTTGTGATAAATTGAAGGGACAGAAGAAGGATGCCGTCTCAATACTGGGCTATGCAGGCGCTGCACTTCTGCTCTTCCCCATAATTGTGCTTATCTGGTACGGGCTGATTGTTTTCAGGACATTCTCCGGCCTTGGCAGCACACTTGTGAAGTCTATTGAGCTGACGCTTGTGGCCTCGGCGCTTGCTGCTGCAATCACATTTGTTGTGTTCACACCCCTTTCATACGAGCTTGCCAGAAGGAAACACAGGCTGATTGACGTCGTATCGGACATACCAGCTTCAATCCCCCACCCCATTGTGGGAATTGCAATAATCCTGCTTGACAGCCCTGTAACTCCGGTGGGCCGTTTTCTTCTCTCAATCGGGGTGAATTTCTTTGATACGATTGCAGGAATGACTGCTGCCCTTGCGTTCGTCTCCGCTCCGATATATATCAGGGCTGCACAGTCTCTGCTGTCATCCGGCCAGATTGACCCGGAAATATACGGTCGCACCCTTGGAATTGGGAGGTTCAGAATGCTTTACTCCATACTGATCCCAAGGGAAGCCAGAGGCTTCATTTCCGCCTCCCTGACATCCATGAGCAGGGCAATGAGCGAATTTGGGTCCATCGCAATCGTGGCTTATACTCTGTCCGGTGGTTTCTTTAATGGCACAGAGGCCGCTTCCGTCCTAATATACAAGAAATTCGGCTATGCCGGCCCCCAGGTGGCAGTAACCGCTTCAGCTGTTCTGATAATTGTGTCAGTGGCTGTCCTGCTGGCCGTCAAGCTCCTGCCGCTTCCGTCTCCAAAGGATAATTACCGTCTGTGAAATAACAGTGAGGCAGATGATTAAGGGGGATTTTTTTGTCACAAGAGGCGAGGCGGCAATACACTTTCAGATGGAAGACAGCGGCGTAATACTCCACTCAGGAACAAACGGAGCAGGAAAAACAACTTCGCTTCTCTGCCTTGCGGGCATTCTGGTTCCGGATTCCGGAACAGTCTTCATCGGAAAGGATGATATCACAAATGATCCTCCGGAAAAGAGGAGAGTTGTATACATAAACCAGAACTCTTATTTTACGGGCATGTCCGTCAGGGACCACCTTTCCATCGTGACCAGGGATGAAAACATGATCAGGAAGACTGCGGAAGACTTTTCACTTGATTTTGATTCCAAAGTGCAGAATCTGAGCCAGGGGAACAAAATGAGGCTTGCTGTTGCTACCGCTGCACTGGGGAATCCCAGGGCTATTCTGCTTGACGAGGTTCTCTCAAACATATCAGATCCTGAAGAATTCCTCAGGCTATTGAACAGGATATCAGAAGAAAATTCAACCGATATAGTCTTTGTATCACAGAATCAGGCATTCAGTGAATACAGCAGCCATCATTACAGGATTGAGTCCGGGAATACTGTACGCATTTTCTGATCTTTTCAGAAATTACCCTCATAAACAATCCCAACATCAAAATCTTCCATTTCCCTGGCTCCTTCGACCACGCCTTTACCTCTCTGCACTATGATGGTATCTTCCCCTTCACCGGCAGCGAGGAAACTTCCATCCATGACGTGAAAGAAACTGTTTCTGTCATTGCTGCTCAGGAATATCCTGTTTTTTCCGTCAGACAGCATGGTTCCCTTCTGGTCTCTGTTGCCATGTGCCTTCATGAGCTTCCAGACATAGAACAGGTATTCTCCATTTTCAGTTCCTGTCTCTTTGAATTGCGATTTGTCAACAGCCCCTTCATAGAAGAGAAATTCCATGAACCGCCTGAAGCCACAGCTCTCCGCGAGCTTCAGCGATGGCACATTTTCTTCGTGTATGAGCATTCTGAGTGTACTTACGCCACTATCTGCAGCATACTTCACCGCTTCTCTGGTAAGAAAGGTTGCTATGCCTTCCCTCCTGTGCCTGTAGTCGACCCTTATACCGCTCAGCCAGCCTGATCCGTCCGGAAGAAATTCAACTTTCAGGAATCCGTTCATGCCTTCATCTTCTGAAACTATCACTGTGCCCCAGTCCAGGTAGCTGGGGCCAATCCTTCCTATATAATCCATGTATCCGCTTTCCCTTGAAATCCTGCTTATGTCTTCCCAGTCACTGTGGTGTGCTAATCTGGAACGGAGAACCATGCGATTTCAATGCATTACAGATATAAGAATGGAGCAGGTGCTCAATCCATGTAACTGTAATTGCAGGGGCTATGCGTGCACGCTCAGTTCCGCAGGTATTCTTTCAGCCTTTCTGAATCCGAATATGTATAGCACTATTGAAAGGGAGAGCATCAGTGCGGAAGCTACGAATACAATGTGAACAGACATAAGGAAGGAAACAGGGGAGAAATCTACAGAAGAAACTGAAAGGCCGGAAAAAATCAGGTCAAGAGTCGCCCTGGGAGTCGCAATGCTCATGAAGAAGAAGGCCAGACCTATGCTCATTGTGTTTCCAGTGTTGATTAGAGTTGTGCTGATGCCCGAAGCAACGCCCCTGTGCTTCGGATCAACAGAATTCATGATAGAGGAACGGTTTGGAGACGCGAAAATGCCCATGCCGCTTCCTATCAGTATCAGCGGAAGCCATATCTGGGATTCTGAAACTATTTCACCTGTTGTTGTCATGAGTATAAAGCCGGAAGCAGAAATGGCGAGGCCGACGAGAACGAATTTCCTGAATCCGAACCTGTCTGAAAGGAATCCGCTTATTGGTCCCGCAATAGAGAGTGAAACTGACATTGGAATAAGGAAAAGCCCCGCTTCCAGTGGGCCGAATCCCATGAGCGGCCCCTGCAGATAGAAAACCATCACAAGTATGAATGAACCACGTGAGAGGGCATTGAGGAAAATTGTTTCATTTCCGACGCTGAAAGTCCTGTTCCTGAAAAGGTCGAGCCTGAACATGGGGTTTTGAACTGTACGCTCAATCTTCACGAATGCTGCCATGAGAACTCCAAACGCGCCTATCATCAGTATTGTGTAGAGGTAATTCAGGCCTGACACGGCACTAAGTGTTATTCCAAGAAGCAGGACAAGAAGTCCTGAAGCAAATGTTATGTTTCCCCCGAGGTCTAGCTTGTGATCAACCGACGGCTCTGAGAGTTCCCTCAACTTGAAGTGTGACCAGAGGGTTGCGAATACCCCTATTGGAATGTTGACCCAGAAGATTGACCTCCACCCCATTGTGGAAGTCAGTATCCCGCCCATAACAAGTCCAAGCACCGAGCCTATCACTATGGAAATCTGGTTGATCCCTAGTGCCATTCCACGTTCCCTGGCAGGAAATGCGTCAGTAATGATGGCTGCACTGTTTGAGAACAGGAATGCTGAGCCCGTTGCCTGAAGGACCCTGAAAAGAATCAGCTGGTCCGCATTCTGTGACAGGCTGCAGAGAGCAGAACCGGCCGTGAATACTGCAAATCCGAGGTTATAGAGTTTAACCCTGCCGAACATGTCTGAAAGCCTTCCAAAGTTCACAAGTACGCATGCAATGACGAGCTGGTAGCCAAGGATTACCCACAGGACATTGAAAGCATTCATTCCGTCCAGTTCCAGCCCTATTCTTGGAAGCGCAATCAGAACTATGTTGGTGTCAATTGCAGATATCAGAACGCCGAGTGTTGTATTCAGGAGCACCGTCCACTTGTACTGCATTCAGTGGTTCACTCCTCCTGGAGAAAAGGCATATAATGCGTTTTCCATTCCTGCTTCACTTCCGGCGACTTCCTGGTCTGAGACGGTATATCATTATCCTGAAGATATAGTTATTTGAGTGGTCCGCGGACAGTTCCAGTTTTTAATGGCTGGATTTTTGGATGTGTAATTTCTTGATTTTCACTCTAGAATGATATAGTATTTCTACTGTCAGAACATGAATGCACGATATCCATGGACGGGAAGAAAATTGTGATTGCAGGAGGGAGCGGAAGGCTTGGACAGGTCATGTCACGCATCCTTCTTGATAGTGGATACAGCATCACAGTGCTCACAAGAAATGCCGGGTCCGCACAGTCTGTCCTTCCACAGGGAGTCAGGGCAGTGCAGTGGGATCCGTATGAACCTGGAAAATGGTCAGAGGAACTCGAATCAGCAAAATGTGTTGTAAATCTTTCAGGTGCAGATATATTCGCGAAGTGGAACCAGCAGTACAAGAAAGAGATCGTGGAAAGCAGAGTCAGGCCGACGGCAAACCTTGTTAAGGCCTTTGAAGGCCTTGACACTAAACCGGAAACTTTCATCAATGCATCAGCCGCCGGCATATACGGATATGATGAAATTTCGTCGGATGAACACACAGAAGAGTCTCCGGCTGCAGACGACTTTTTCGGCAGGCTTGTTTCGGACTGGGAATCCGAGGCCCTGAAGGCACAGGATATGGGAATACGCACATCGATGGTCAGAACAGCAGTTGTGCTTTCCATGAAAGGAGGAGCATTACCGGAACTGTACAGGCTGTTCAAGAGACATATGGGGAGTTACATAAAGCCTGGAAACCAGTGGATACCATGGATTCATATTCTGGACGAGGTATCAGTATTCCGGTTCATCATGGAAAACAGTTCTGTGTCCGGGCCAGTTAACGCCTGCACTGATTCACCTGTCACTATGAAGGATTTTTCAGCGGCAATAGGAAAGGCCATGAACCGTGGAATGCACTTCGGAGTGCCGCAGTTCATGATCAGGGCGATTATGGGAGAAGTCTCAATGCTGGTTACCACCGGAAAAAAGGTAATACCGGCTGTTCTCAATAAGAACGGCTTTGAGTTCCAGTTTCCCGACCTGGACAGGGCACTGGCCGATCTCATCCGGAAGAATTCGTACTGAATCCTTTCGATTTGATCTGCCCCTCCTTCAGTTCATTTTAATAAAAAAGACATGATCATTGAGCCATGAAAGCAGCAATCGTCAGAGAACCGTTTGGAATTGACCACATAGGCATTGAAGAAGTTGAGGAACCCGTTGCCGGACCAGGAGAGATAATTGTAAGGGTGAGCCTCGGTTCCCTCAATCCAATAGACATGACCGTTACAGGAAACAAGACTGTATACGGCATAAGGCCCGTCCCTCATATCCCGGGCTCTGAAATCTTTGGAATTGCTGAAAGCGACGGGAAGATGATAAAGAAAGGTGATCGGGTGGCCGTTTATCCGCGCATTTATGACGGGACCTGTAACAACTGCCTCGAAGGAAGAGAATACCTGTGCAGGAACGGAGGCATACTGGGTGTTGTCACCAACGGAGGGTTCTGTGAAAAGATAGCAGTCAGGGAAGAGAACCTTGTGCCGCTCGGAGACAGCATACCTGATTCAATTGCCGCAAGTCTTACGGTCAGTGCACTCACGGCGTACCACGCACTCAGAAGAGCCAGCGTGAAAGGCGGGGAGAGCATCCTCATTTACGGAGCTTCGGGAAACACGGGTATTTTTGCTTCTCAGATAGCCAGATCCCTCGGAATGGAAGTACACTGCGTAACAAGGAAGCAGTGGATGAAAGATTATGGCGCAGATCACGTTTACAGCGCGGAAAACATTCCAGGTGACCTGAAAGCGGACGTTATCATAAACAGCCTGGGAAGCAGGTTCTGGACGGACTCAATCGGACACCTGTCCCCCTCGGGAAGGCTTGTCACGTTCGGCGTGCTCACGGGAACTGACGCAGCGCTTAAGATATCACAGCTGTACACCCAGGAGCTAAGCATAATCGGTTCCACCGGAGGGAGCAGAAAGGAACTCAATGAACTGATCAGGCTCTGTTCCATGTTTGGGTACAGGGCACCTGAGCATAGAAAGTATGCGCTTGAAGACATAAGGGATGCAATGCTGGAGTTTGAGAAGAGGGAGAGCGGAAGGATTCTCATAAAGATGTGATCAGAGGTTCTTCAGTATTCCAATCCGCTCGCCGATGTTGCCTCCGAAGATGTAGGACGCAGAGACGAGTATGTCTGCTCCTGCATCCTTTGCCTGCTTTCCTGTCACGTTATTGATTCCTCCGTCAATCTCTATCATGTAATCCAGTGAGTTGTCCCTGGCATAATCCCTCGCCTGTGAAACTTTATCCAGCACGTCAGGAATGAATTTCTGACCTGAGAAACCGGGATGCACTGACATTACGAGGAAGATAGAGGCATTTTCAAGATACGGAACTGCTTTGCTGAATGGTGTTTCAGGGTTCAGCACCACTCCGAAAGGAATGTTCTCTCCTTTCAGGCGGTTGAAGAATGAGCCAACCTGCATGGGGCTCTCGACATGGCACAAAAGTGTGTCTGCACCTGCTGCCCTGAACATCTCATAGTACCTGTCCGGCCTGTCTATCATCAGGTGGCATTCTATTTCTGTTTCAGTGCACTTCCTCATGGCCGCGGTGAAGGTTGTCCCAAGAGTTATGTTGTTCACAAAATGGCCATCCATGACATCAACGTGATATGAGAACGCTCCGGCAGCGTCACACTGGGATATCTGTTCTCCGAGCCTTGTAAGGTCAGCAGCAATAATTGATGGTGAGACTTTCACGATTCACCATACCATCAGGCTATATATTTGTTTTAATCTGCAGAGTCCTGTATCTGCTGCACGGTGAAAGACAGTAATGTAATATATATAGAAAGCCATATTACGAGTTTCGTAAGAATAGTAACGCTTATTAACTTCGTATTGTATGTTATTTTGTAAATGCATCCAAACGAAACAAAACCAAAGGACACAATTTCGGGCAGGGCTATCCCTGAAGTGAGAAACAATCTGCTGAGCAGCATCATTAGGATTAAATCAAGGCTGAGGGACCAGTACGATGAACTCCTTGACAAGAGCAGCCTTGACCACGTAAGAATACTGCTGAAGTCACTCAGCGAGAGCGAGGCAGAGGACATAACAGATCTCGAGGATGCGATTGTAAACGGAAGGTTCACTTTTGACGTGGGTGAAGATGAGGAGGAGGAGAAGAGAGACCATTCCCTCGTTGACCATCTGGTAAGTGAAGAGGACGAGATGGATCATAATGACATCAGCAGCGTCATAAAGGGGGCACTGAAGATATCAATAGACATGATAAGCCTGCTTTCCCTGATGCAGGAAGAGTACAGGTCAAAGCAGATCAGGAAGACGCTTGAAATCCTCATAGACAGGGAAAGAAAGAACAAGGGAAAGCTCGAAGAGCTCTATGAGGAGCACGTCAGCAAAGACTACTGGTAACATTTCCGAAACCGTTTTCCTCTCTTTGAATACAGGCTTATTTCTTTGAAACAGTTATTATAACAAATGCCATTTATGCGCGATGGAAAAAAGCCGTCGGGCAGGCAGAGGAGTGAGAAGGGCCGAACTCAGAGTAATTCTCAAGCTGTACCCTGTGTTCCGCAGGTACCTTAAAGACCGTGAAAGGGCCAGAAAAGATGAGGAAGGTTCCTGGGACCCGGCCAGGGAGGAACGCGGCCAGAGAGCAGTAAATGCATTCATGGACCTCGGCCCGACATTCATTAAGCTGGGGCAGGTTCTGTCTGCAAGGTCTGACCTTCTTCCCAAGGAGTACCTGAAGGCGTTTGAAGCACTCCAGGACAAAGTTCCCCCGGCCCCGTTTGCTCAGGTGCGGCCAATAATAGAACGCAATATTGGAAAAATAGAAGAGAGTTTTGACAATTTCAACCAGGAAGCCATATCAGGGGCTTCGCTGGGCCAGGTGTACCTTGCAGTATACAAAGGCAGGGAAGTGGCAGTAAAAGTCAACAGGCCGGATATCGAAAACATCCTGAAGAAAGACATTGTGATCATAAACAGGCTTCTCAAGCTTGCAAAGAACAGAATTGAGAACTTCCTTTATTCGAGCATCTACAATGTTGTGCAGGACTTCGGCTCCAGAATATACGACGAGATAAACTACCTAAAAGAGAAGGAGAACATCATACGGATCGGCAAGAACCTCAACAGCAGAAGCGAGATGGTGAGGGTCCCGTCAGTAATAGACGGGATCTCGTCAAGAGAGGTCATGGTAATGGAGTATGTCAGCGGAACGAAGATAACTGATGTTGAAGCTTTGAAATCAAAGGGCATTGACCTTGAGAAGCTCGCTTTCAGGGTCGACCACCTCTTCATCAAGATGCTCCTCAGGGATGAAATTTTTCACGCCGACCCGCACCCCGGAAACCTTTCAATTGAAGATGACGGCACGATAATTCTCTATGACTTCGGAATGGTTGGCAACCTTGATGATGAAACGCGTTTTTCTCTCCTGAAGCTCTATGCTGGCCTGGTAGAAATGGATCCTGACATGGTCATTGACTCCCTCCTGGCAATGCGAGCCCTCTCGCCTGCAGCCAACAGGGGAATAATCAGGAGGTCAATGGAACTGGCAATAGCCGGGATGTCAGGAAAGAAGGTTGAGGAAAGGGAAGTCAGGGAAGTATTCGACGTTGCCAACAGCGTGATATTTGAGTTCCCGTTTCGACTGCCCCAGTCTCTTGTCCTGTATTTGAGGATGTCCTCGCTGCTGGAAGGAATATGCCGCCAGCTTGATCCCAATTTCAGGTTCATAGCAGTGCTGAGGGACATACTCTACAATGAGGGCCTGCTGGATGAGTTTTACAGAAAACAGCTCATAGACTTTGGAAAGAAGGCAATAATATCAATAGAGAAGGGGCTTGATGTCCTGCCTGCATTGAAGAGGAGGCTGGATGAATGGGACGTTCAGCCCGTAACCAGGAAAACAGCAAGGACAGAGATGTCAATTTTCCTGGGTTTCGGTTTGCTCTCACTTGTATACCTTCACCAGTTCTATCCACGAATTTCACTGGTGCTGATCATAGGGGACCTTATTGCATTCGGTCTTGTGCTGAGAAAAAGAAAGTGGGAAAGACGTTAAACCTCTCAGTGAAGCTACAGGTAAGCGATAAATGAGAGGGCAAAAAAAGGCGGTTCAAGAGCTGAGTGCCTTACTCCACCTTGACTGTCTTGAATCCTTTAGCCGGAACCTTGATTGTCAGAACACCGTTGGCGTACTTTGCGGAAAGGGCAGCGTCAGAATCCATCTCGTACGGAACTTTCACTCTCTTGAAAACGTTCTCGGGCCTCTGGTTTGATATGATTGTACCGCCCTTCACGTCTATCTTTCTTGAAGCCTGAATCGTTATGCTGTCCTTCTCGGATCTCACCTTGATGTCTTTCTTGTCAAATCCGGGGAGATCGGCCTCTATGAATATCTCGCCGCCTTCTTCGTACATTGTTATCGGAGGATATATGAAAGAAAGTATCTCTCTTGCTCTGTCATTGAGATTCTTCATTGCTTCGTGCGTGTAATACTTGAGCGGATTGTACATGATCAAAGAATATTAGATTGTATTTAAAGATTAATTCAGTCAGTCAGCTAATCTGCGAAGTTTTTCCTTAACGAGCGAATCCGCCAGCGAATAGGGATCACCGATCTCCGAATTCTCCTTTTTCTTCAGGAAATCGGTTACTGCCTCCATTTCCTCTGTCACTATAGTATCCATCCTCATCCTGACAGCCATTGACACTGTGTTCCTGATCCTGTTCCTCTCAGTCTCTCCAAGGGAATCCAGGTACTTTCCGTGCGCCGATATGCGATCTATAAGCTCTTCATACCCCTCGCCGTCAAGGGAGTTTGTTCCCACAACAGGTATGTTCCACCCCTGCCTGACATCCATTGCCAGCGTTTCCTCTATGTCTTTCATTGCAAGATAGGCGCCCTCCCTGTCCATTTTGTTTACGACAAATATGTGGCCAATTTCCATGATGCCCGCCTTTATTGCCTGGACCTCGTCTCCAAGCCCCGGTGCAAGTACCACCACGATCGTATCGGCCAGCTGTACAATGTCGAGGTCCGCCTGGCCTGCTCCGACAGTTTCTACAATTATAGTGTCATTACCAGCTGCCTCCAGAATGGAAACAGTCTCCCACACCGTCCTGGAAAGCCCGCCTGATATGCCTCCTGTCGACAGGCTGCGCATGTAGACTCCGCTCCTGGTGAGCTGTTCCTGCATCCTTATCCTGTTTCCAAGAATTGATCCGTTGGTGAAGGGGCTGGATGCATCCACTGCAAGGACAGCTACATTGTGGCCCTGTTCAGAAAGCATGGAGGAAAGCCTTCCGATCATTGTGCTCTTTCCTATGCCTGGAGGGCCGGTTATGCCAATTATGTGGGCCGTACCCCCCCTGCCGTATATGCCCCTCAGTATCTCCCGGCTCAGCTCTGAATTTCTTCCTGCCTCAATAATTGAGATGGCCCGTGATACGGCCCGCCTCTCTCCTTTCAGTATGCCGTCAATGAGTTCTTCCTTCTGCATCTGCAATCTACAGCCCGAGTTTCTTCTTTCTGGAAATTGTTGCCTGTTCCCTGATGTGCCCTATGATCTCTGAAAGGGGGGTTCCAGGGCCATAATTGCCTGTCACTCCAATCTTCTCAAGCTTGGGCTTGTCCTGATCAGGAATGGTTCCTCCTCCCACAACAGCTATGTCGTCTATTCCCTTCTTCTTCATGAGGTCTGTAACTTTCTTGAAAACGGTTAGGTGTGCTCCGTTGAGAAGGCTCAAAGCGATGACGTCCACGTCTTCGTTGACAGCGGTATCCACGACCTCCTCCGGTGTTGGAAGAAGACCGGCATAAAGCACGTCCATTCCGGCATCCCTGAACGCCTTGGCAAGCACAAACATTCCCCTGTCATGGCCATCTATGCCCGGTTTGGCAAGCAGCACCTTAACAGGTTTTTCCTTAAACAATGACTGGTTCTTTCCATCCGCCATATACTTCCCGCCCTACGTTTGATATCTCTTCCAGTGTTGCATAGTTCTCCACTGCCTCTATGAAGAATGGAAGAAGGTTGACTTTTTCATCCTTCATGGCTTCCCTGAGTTTTTCCAGGGATTCCTGCACCTTATGGCCGTCCCTCCCAGCCTTCAGTTCAGCAAGCTTCTGCCTCTGTGATTTCTCAGCCTTTCTGCTGATTCTGAGAATATTGATGGGTGACTCCTCTTCTTCCTCGTACCTGTTCACGCCGACCATGATCTCTTCTCCGTTCTCGAGCCTGATCTGCCTCCTGTAAGATGTTCCGGCGATCTCTTTCTGCAGGTAACCATTCTTGACTGCTTCAAGAATGCCCCCCATGCGCTCAATCCTGTCAAAGTACTCGTATGCCTTCCTCTCCATCTCGTCCGTGAGCCATTCGAGATAATATGATCCCCCTAAAGGATCTATGACGTCTGGAAGGCCGGATTCATCGGCAATAATCTGCTGTGTCCTCAATGCCACCTTCACCGCATCCTCTGACGGCAGTGCCCACGCCTCATCGTATGAGTTTGTGTGAAGGCTCTGTGTTCCACCAAGTACTGCGGCCATGGCCTCTATGGTTGTCCTGACAATGTTGTTCAGAGGCTGCTGCCAGGTAAGTGTGTAACCTGAAGTCTGGGTGTGGAATCTCATGAGAAGCGTCCTCTCCTTCTTTGCACCGTACTTTTCCCTGAGCACTCTTGCCCAAATCCTTCTGGCGGCCCTCATTTTGGCTATCTCTTCGAAGAAATTGATTGATGAGTTGAAAAAGAATGAAAGCCTCGGAGCAAAATCATCAACGCTCAGGCCTGCATCCATTCCCATTTCAACGTAATGGAAACCGTCCGCAAGGGTGAAAGCAAGTTCCTGGACTGCGCTCGATCCGGCCTCCCTTATGTGATATCCGGATATGCTGATATAGTTCCACTTCGGCGCGTGTTCGGTGCAGAAAAGCATCATGTCCCTGATCATCCTGAGATGCGCTTCAGGCGGGTATATCCATTCTTTCTGCGCTATATATTCCTTGAGGATGTCAGCCTGGACAGTTCCTGCAACTTCTGACAGAGGCACATTCTGCTTTTTCGCTATGGCAAAATACATTGCTGTGAGAACTATGGCCGGTGCATTGATCGTCATTGAAGTCGATATCTTTCCAAGATCTATGCCGTCAAACATGGTTTCCATGTCCTTGAGGCTTGATACGTTCACGCCGCATTTTCCAACTTCGCCGTCTGCCCTTTCGTTATCGCAGTCGTAGCCGTAAAGTGTCGGCATGTCAAAGGCTATGCTGAGGCCGGTTTCACCGTGCCTTATAAGGTATTTGAGCCGTCTGTTCGTATCTTCCGGCGCTCCGAATCCAGAAAACATCCTCATGGTCCAGAGCCTGCCCCTGTACATATTCGGGTATATTCCCCTCGTGAACGGGTACTCACCGGGCATACCCAGTTCATTTTTTTCGTGGCTCTTGGAGACATCTCCCGAGTTGTAAATCTCCTTGACTTTTATCCCGGAGGAGTTTGTCCTCTCCTTTCCGTTATCAATTGTCTTCTTATTCCACTTCTTCAGTGTGGAAGACTGCCATCTGGTGTATTCAGAATTGGTTTCCTGCCTCTTTTTTTCCATATCCCTGAGACGGGAAGACCAGTAAGTTTCATCCTTTCCAGGCATGATTGACGTATCGGAATATGAAATTTATACTTTCCAAGTACATTAATCAAAGTTTCTCGCGCTCATGATGTCCGTATCATATGTCAGTCGACTTTGATTCCGTTCTTCAGCGCTGGAGAAATAACCGGACGTTCTTACCGAATTACAATTATGTGGCCTGCTTGCGTGACTGTATTTTGCTCAAATCTCTCATGGAGTTATTATGGCATAATTTGTTGGAATCTGGTAAGATTCACCATTGACGTTAATGTCTGCAGGTGTGTACCAGTTTTCAAGACTGAATTGTGATCCTCCGCCTCCAAAAGCGCCCTGGTTTTTTACGAAGCCTCCATATAGCAGCGTGCCAGAGGAAACGGATAACACCCCGTTGAGAAACAGGGATGCAACAGACGTGCTGAACCCCACCAGTGCTCCAAAGAGAGCAACACCGGCAGTAGCATCACCAAAGGGCTCCCAGCCTGTTGCCAGTGCAACTCCTGCAAGTGCAACCGCTATTGAGAGGTAAGCATCCACTTCACCGTAAACGTTGGATTTCGTCGCTCCGATGCTCGTGTAGATCTGGCTCCAGTGTACTGATGATCCGACGTTTACCGTAGAGATCGATGATATGCTGTTCTTGTTTCCCCAGAGGGCGCTTGAATCCGTACCGTTGAAGTAGATTCCGAAGGCATACTGGTATCTCTTGTGAATGTTCAGGGTTTTATATTCAGCACTGTTGTATTTGTTCAGGTTGATGTGGCCTGCCCAGAAGGATGACAGATGGAATTCTCCGTTGCTGTGGTTGAGAGATGTTATAGCCATGTCAGTCTGGAAGTTTGTGCTTTTCTGGAGAATTGCCAGACCGAACTCAGTCAGTTGTACATAATCGTACTGGTATCTCCATATTGTTGCATTTCCCAGAATTGTTACCACTCCATCGTGGTTAGTGAGGTTTGTCTGTCCATATTCGGTGAGAATATCGTTTGACCCGGTATACAATCCAGAAGTGTACTCTGCCGATGTTCCCATGGAATGTGATTCTGTGCCAGAATAATCGTACCCGCTTGCCATGCTGAACTGTGTATTGTAGGATGTGCTTCCAATATAAATGGAGTCATCTCCCATGGAATTTACACCGGTTGAGGTTTCATTGAGAAATGAAAGGGGAATTTGTGAATTGAAGAAATATGTCGTATCGATGTTGTACCATATCCATTGAGGTGGTATTGGCGGAGGGCTGTCTGGATTGTACGGTGAAGAATCGGCAGAATACAGAGATTCTGCAGCATAGACTGGACTGTCTGAATAGGACATGTTATTTGAAGGCATGAGGAAAGATTCGCTGTACGACACATAGGGATGAGCAGATATGTTGATCTGATCGCTAGTATTCAACCGAAACGGATTGTATGGTGCATTCACCGTATATGTGTATATGGAATCAAAAGTTGAATTATACAGGGAAACGTATGATATCTTGACAATAAGGGAGGTTTCTCCGCCTTCAGCATTCACGAAGTACGGTTTCCATGCATCCATTGCTTTGATGAAAGACATGGGCATTTTCAGTGACATTTTCCAGGATGTGTTGATCCATGCTGTTATCATCGGGGAAATATTGTATGAATCCATGTAGGACGGTGCAGACACAGAAGGAGTGGTATGGTATACTGGCCATATCTCAATAAGAGCTCCGGTAAGGTTCGAGCCATGTGATCCGGATGCAGGTGTGAAAGATTCTGGTGAGATCGAAATGTTTGCAGATATGTTGCTCAACTGTACAGATTTGGTACTGCCGGAGTTGTGGTTGTAGTAATACCATGAGAATGTGAATCCGCCAGCAATAATTACTGCTGACGCAATTATGGCAAATGCAATCCTCTTCCTCCCTGAATCACGAATTGACTTCAGAGGATTTACCATACTGAAACAAGATGCCACATCAAATAAAAAGCGCTACCCTCAAATCTGAGGCATTAATTCTTGGATCTTAAGGCCCAGCCTGGATCATGACTGCTGAACGCTTGCGGGAGGGTGTTCCTCTCCGGAAGGCATCTTTGCGAACTGCTCCCCGAAAATCTTGCAGGCCGCATATCCGACCAGAGCTGAGATTCCCCTGAGAATGTACCAGAAGTTTATCACTTCAGGCTTGAATATCTCTGAAGCGCGGAAATGACCCCAGACGTGCTTGTGCTTCGTTGTGAGCTGCTTTCTTCCGAATCCGTTCCAGAATGCCTGTTCTATGAAAGCCAGTATGGTACTCCGTGCCCTGTGGTATATTACGCATGAGTCACAGTATTCGATTTTACCGCCCTTCATAACAGCTCTTATGTTCAGGTCTATGTCTTCTGCGGTTATGAATTTCGGATCAAAACCTCCTGCTCTGAAGAACAGTTCCTTGCTGTATCCAAGATTGACTGAAGGGTATGTGACGTCGAAGTCTTCGAAGAAAAGCTCCACTCTTTCAAGTTTCTCAAAAGGGGCATATCCCATCTGGATTGTCTTTCCTGCGACTATTGTGGCTCCCGTGTAGAATTTAAGCCTCAGGTTCCTGATCCAGAATGCATTTGCTATGGCGTCCCCGTCCGTAAATGCAATATTATCATACTTCGCTTCGCGGACGCCAATGTTCCTCCCTTCCCCCCTGCTGCACTTTCTGCTTATGAGCCTTACGAACTTGTACCTCTCCGAATATCCCTCAACAATTGCCTTAGTGTTGTCAGGGCTCTCAGAATCAACGATCACAACCTCGAAGGGCTGCTCCTGGTTTACCAGACTGTCCAGTAAGTCAGGAAGGTATTCAGCATTCCTGTAAGTCGTAATTACAACGGATATTCCTATATTGGGTCCTGTCATGGATCACTTTCATGACCAGTCTAGTCTGTTTATTTCCCTCTCTTTCTTGGTTCCCTTCTTGAACTCCTTGTAGTGCAGCTTGCAGAGGTGCACCTTTGTAAGCTTGCTGTCGAGGGTAAACACTTTCTTTGCCAGTCCAGCGTCAACAGTTCTGAAACTGTCCTCAGAACAATCCGGCACCTGACACTTTTTTTCGGCCATGCACTTTTGAAATCAAATCCTGAGATTATATGTTTTTGGTGCGCAACCGCTGACATAAGTCGCTGGAGGTAAAAAAATGGCAAATGCCCGGAGTAAGCCCCTTTCTGTTACCCGATTGCTCGGCTCGCAACATTCGACTTTTAGGCTTGCGCCATCTTCGTCTCACCTGGCCCTCACGGCAGCTTCACGGGGCCTGTTTAGACTTTCTCGGCCCAGGGAGAGTTCCCATCGGCCCTTCCGGAAACGTCATCTCTCCGAATCATGCTTTGCCGGAAGCCGTTTATTTCTTTTCTCTTTACCATCCCTCTCAGGATACCGGTTTGCACCGGTTGGGCTCTGCCGGGGAGAGGGGACTTTCCTCACTCATACGAGCGTAAGTTGCTCTCGGGCTTTTGCCAGTCGCATTGAATTCACAGCCCGGATTTATTCTTTTCCCTTATCGCCTGCCCGGAGCAGTTCAAACCGCTGAGCTGCGGTTTATTGGAAGTGCAACCTTTCTCTTTACAAGCAGTTCCGCAAATTTGGCAGTAAGGTAAAGGATGTCATTTTTCCTGAGATAGTAATTCTTGTTCTGCTGAGCAATCGGCGGCTGATCTTCAAGAATCCTGACAAGCCTGTAATCCTCTTTCTTCTCCTTCTCTTTCTCTTTCTTCTGTGGCTTTTCAGGAGCTTCCTCTTCTGCCGGCTGCTCCTCTTTTTCTTTCTCCTTCTCAGTACCTTCTTCAGGCTTCTTCTTTTCCCTGTACCTTCCAAGGAGTTTGTCCATGTTGTCCATCAGCGTGTTGTGAACACTGATGAGAAAATCACGCTCCACCGGGAGAAGGCCATTCAGGTCTTCGCTCTGTATTTCATATAGTGCAAGCCTGAGTATCTTTCCATGCCTGAGCAGATAAAATGTCCTGAAATCGTTTTCAATCTGGCTCACGCGCTCCTTCACCCTCAGGTACCTGTCAATGTCCGCGGAGATCAGCTTCTGGGCCTCACCGTTCAGCGATTCTATGGCTGAAACAATCTTCCTGTAGAAGTCAGATTCAATCTTCTTCGCTTTCTTGGATGCCCTCTCCACCCTGATTGCTGCCTGAAGTTCAGAGTATATTGAATCGATCTGGGACTGGGTAAGGGGCATAAGACCAAATTAGTCAGGACGTTATTAATTCTGTCTCTGTGTTTCACGGTTTGAAATAATCGTCCCTGAAAGCCAGGTAAGGAATGTCCTCAAAGATATCTGACAGTATTTTTTCATAATCCAGAGCAGAATTCCTGATCATTGTTGCCCTCCGCGGAACAGAGTCTGCCGGAATTACTTTTCCGGGTTTTTCTGGATCATCAACAAAGTCGCTCTCAAGCATGGCCCTGTTACTGCTTTCCATAACTATCCTCGTGTTTGGCCTGGTGGCAAGTATGGTCTTCGGAATTTCTGGTTCAACATCCAGGATATCAGGGGTAGCGTGGTGCTTTATGACCCTTGACCTGTCAATTCCTGCCTTTCTGCCCATCTCAGCTATGCCGTGCATCGAATCTCTGTCAAGGTCTTCGGTGTGCAGCATAGCATATGTGCCCAGATCCCTCGCCAGTTCAAACGCCTTCATTATGAATGAGTTGGAGAAGTCCAGAATCTCACTGCTCACCTCAAAATGCGGCCTGCCTATTTCACCAAAACCATGTGCCCTTCCTTCTCCAATGTACCTTGCTGCAAGCTCCAGACCTTCAAGCATCGACTTCTCCGGGTCCTTTCCAGCTTCCATGAAATGAAAATAATCGAGAGGATAGGGACCCAGGGAAAGAATGACGTGAAGTCCGTAGTCTCTTGAAAGTGAATCTGCAACCCTCAAGGTTCTTTCATACAGGAGTTCGTAATAAGATTCAATGGAGATAGAGTAGTCTGGCAGGTTCACCAGATTGACGGCAGTGCCGCCCGCTTTGATGAATTCTTTCACAGGGCCTGACCAGTCATGGCCGCCGTTCAGGTGGAAGTGGCTGTCAAATACGATCCCACAGGACTTCAGGTCTGTCATTTGATATTCATGTCATCCGTAACATATAATTATAATTGATTCCACAGCGCCAGCAGAAGTAGTCGAACAGCATATGCATACAGATTTTATATATCCGATAAGAGCATGTTCAACTGTGCACTGCTGAAACGATGCAGGCACAGCAATACAGGGTGGTGTTGGAGAGTGGAAGGGCAGGGCGGTTCACGCGGCAAATCTTCGGCCTGGATTATCATAGTCGTTGTAGCTGTAGTTGCAGTCGGCATAATAGGCTCCATATGGGCTGCGTCATTTTTCCTCTTCTCTGAAAATATTTTCGGCCCTCCCAGCCATTTCACCGCACAGAAGAATGTCACCGCACTGACAGGCCAGACTTCACTTGAAGTGGAGGCGGGAAATTCCAACATCAATGTGCTTTCCGGCAGTGGAGACCAGATAATGGTAAATCTTACCGTTTTCGCCAGCGTATCTCTGACCTCAAGTAACGTATACATAACGGTGGACAGCTTTGGCACAACCATGAAGATCGGGCTGCACACTCCATCCAGTTCAGTCTACCTTAGCACCATCGGTACGGTGTTTGTTCCGTCGTCACTCAATCTGGCAAACCTGAACGTTTCCTCCTCCAATGGAAATCTGGAGACAGCTGGTGTGCATGCTGGAAATTTCAATTTTTCCACATTGAACGGTAACGTGAATCTGCATGAAGCGGGATACACGAGCACTTTTGCAAAGTCAAGCAACGGAAATGTTTATGTTACTGCTGCACAGAACATTTCCGGTGGCAGCATAACAATGAAAACATCCAACGGAAATCTGTTTCTCAGCATCGGAAAGTCTTCAGGCGCCTACATTAATCTGTCAACTGTAAACGGCGGAATTTCCACAACAAATCTCAACATACTTTCAACCACGTCAACTGCGCACAGCCTCATAGGGAAGATAAACGGGGGAGGCGCTACAGTGATCATGCAGACTTCTAACGGGAATATAACGCTGACCGGAATATGAATGAATATTGAGGGGGTTGGACGGGCCCGTTCAAATCATGATAAAATGGCCTTATCCGCAATTGATGAAGTTACTCATATTTAGTAGTTCTACATAGGATAATATAAAGAAAAGCTTTATTATCACTCTCCAATAGGGATGGTGGTGATTTAAATGCAACAGGGCCAAATGGCTTATGACAGGGCTATCACGGTTTTCTCACCTGACGGTAGACTGTTTCAGGTTGAATACGCGAGAGAAGCTGTCAAGAAAGGATCGACAGCCATGGGAATCAAATTCAAGGGAGGAGTAGTTCTAATATCAGACAAGAAGGTGAGGAGCCGCCTTGTCGAACAGAATTCTATGGAAAAAATACAGCTTGTCGACGACTTCGTCGCGGCAGTAACTTCCGGCCTTGTTGCCGATGCGAGGGTACTGATCGACTTTTCCAGGATAGCCGCACAGCAGGAGAAGATAACATACGGTGCGCTCATCAACATGGAGAATCTTGTGAAGAGGGTTGCGGATCAGATGCAGCAGTATACCCAGTACGGCGGTGTAAGGCCATACGGTGTGTCAATGATATTTGCCGGTGTTGACAGAATAGGCCCGAGGCTTATCGATTGCGATCCGGCCGGAACCATAAACGAATACAAGGCAACCGCAATCGGCGCAGGCAAGGATCAGGTTCTTTCTTTCCTCGAAAAGGAATACAAGGATGACATGTCTGAAAAGGAGGCAATAAAACTTGGACTGACAGCCCTCAAGACTACAATGGAGGAGGAAGGCGGCTTCAGGTCCCCGGAAATAGCTACAGTTTCAGAAGACAAGAGATTCTACATCTACGGCAAGGAAGAAATAGACAAACTGATGTCGCAGAAGTAATAAACCATCTCTTTTTTCTATTTTAGTTTAAATTCCGAGCCTTCGGTTATCCTGAGTTTCTGTTTTTTGCCTGTCATGTATTGACATATGCCACATCGGAAGAGAATGCATTCACCAGGATGTTGTCTTTGTTGTTCCAAGCTTAAGGAAAAGGCCGGAATTAAGCTTGTCCACGAGAACGTTCTGGCTTAAGGATACTGCGTTTGCCCCGTTTGAAAGTATGAATTTTCCCTGGTTCACCGTCTGGCTGTTTCTTCCGACTACCTTGCTCTTCAGTGTGAGATTGCCTGTGAACATGTTCTCAGAAAAAGCGTAGACAATGTCACTGCTGGTGTAAGTGTTGTTCCCTATGTTACTTGACGAGTCTGTGATGGATCCCTTTTCTATTATGATGACAGAATTGCTGCTGTGAAGAAGTGTGAAGGAAGCGCCAAGTGGCAGGAGAATGATGGCAATAATAAACAGGACGACATGGATGTCTCCACTGCCAGCCCTGTCTTTTGACCTGCTCCTGAGGTACAGCAGGAGCCCGGTAATGAATACTGCAGCCCCACCAATGAGTGAACCCAGCCCAATGTAATAAAGGGCTGTAAGTTCCGTGGCAACTGCATAAGTTACCATGGGCGTTCATGCACAGGCAGTTATTAGTTGTTAGGTGGAAAATGCAGAAGAATATGGTCATTGCCGGAAGTTTGAGGCCCGTCGCCCCAGAAATCGGGCAAATATTTTAATCTTGAAGCAATATTTTGCTTCATGGTCACGGTAGAGGATGCAGTAATTGCAAGACTTGAGTCGGGGGGTCACAGATTTGAGATACTCGTCGATCCTGATGCCACTGACAGGATCCGTGAAGGTAAGATTAATGTTGATGAAGATCTCGCACTGGACCAGGTTTTCAAGGATGCTGGAAAGGGTGAGAAAGCAGGAGACGAGACCATCAGGGAAGTGTTCAAGACAGACAGCATAGAAGAGATCGCTGTTGAAATAGTCAGAAAGGGACAGATACAGCTGACAACGGATCAGCGGAGGGCCATGTATGAGAAGAGAAGGAAGCAGATAGTTGAAATGATTTCAAGAGAGTCCATCAACCCGCAGACAAATGCTCCAAACCCTCCCGCTAGGATTTCGCAGGCCATGGAGGACGCCAAGGTGCATGTGGACCCTTTCAAGAGCGCTGAAGAACAGCTTCAGACCGTTCTCAAGGCCATAAGGCCTCTGCTTCCCATAAAGTATGAAAAGAGCAGGCTTGCAGTCAAGCTGGTCGGTGATGCCTATGGCAAACTCTACGGTGAACTTTCCAGAAGCGGGTACATCATGAAAGAAGAGTGGGGCAAAGACGGGTCCTGGATGGCTGTGCTGGAAGTCCCGTCCGGGATGAGGGGGGACATAATAGACATGATAAACAGAAAGGCAAAGGACGGAGCAGAAATCAAGCTTATGAAGTGATTCTATTCAAGATTCTCTGTGAAGAAGGACATCAGGACGTCGTCAACGTACTGGCCGTCTATGACAAACTGCCTCTTCTTGGCCCCTTCGATCCTGAAGCCTATTTTCCTGTAAGCCTCAATTGCGTTCTGGTTTGAAGAGAACACCTCAAGGTTGACCTTCTCAATGCCGGCACTCTTGGCCCACTTCAGGGCGTGCCTGATCATATTGGTTCCTATGCCCCTGTGCCTGTATCCTCTGGATATGGCGATTCCAAGTGTCCCGGCGTGCCTGCTCTTCTTGTATATGCCCCTCTGCAGTGTCAGAACGCCGACAATTCTTCCGCCGAAATCACACACAAGAGTGAGATCATCAGGATTCCTTATCCTGTCCTGCTCCCCTTTTTCCGTGAGAAGGTAGTACTCGCTTACAAGGTATATCTTCTCGTCCATTACACCCTGCATGCACAGAATTATTGCCTTGGCATCAGATGCAGATGCTTTCCTGATCGAGTATTCCTCGTTCGTATATTCGGGCTGTTCCTGTCTCTTCCAGAGCATATATCCTTTTCAGACTGCTGATCACTTCTTGAGAAGGACGTTCTTCAGTTCCTGGTATATTTCCTGTACGTCATCATTGAATTTCTTGGCCCTCTGCACGATCCTTTCCCTGTTGGCTATGAATTCAGGTGTGAGGATTGCGCCTTCCTTGGACGGGGATATAATATTGTCGCGCTCCAGTATCCTCAGAGAATACCTTATCTTGTGTTCCGGTAAATTCGTTTCCTGTGATATCCTTATTATTCCCATAGGCTGTTCAGAGAGCAGTGTCTTTATTACAGAAATGTGCCTTTTAAGCGTTTCAAGCGAATCCTCTATCTCAGAAAAAAGAGATACGTCATCTTCTGCCATACTAGATCCGTTGTGTATGGCACCTTTGAATATATGATTATCTGAAATTGAAATTAAATTCACCGGTGTTGCAGTCCTGCTGTCCAGACAATTTCTCTCCAGTTATTGTGACTCTTAAGGAAAGATGTTCCTGCCGTCCTCGCTTATTATGAATTCCCCTTCCTTCCCCAGCAGTGTGCGTATTTTGTTCTCGCGCTCCAGTATATACGGAATGAATTTCTCATGGTTGTGGTTCAGTTCCCTGATGCGTATTGCGTTATTCCTGAGGGCAATCTGAAGTTTCACCTGAAACTGAGTATCCCTGTCAAGATCCTCAAGCGGAACTTTCTCCATTGGATTATGAAATCACAGCAAGCATATTAATCGATCTGTGAGATGTTACGGGAAGCACGGATCATTGAGGCAAAAGCCGGAAATACGGAATCGTAATGATCTGAATGATGGGCATTGACATAGAGGGGGTGGATGAATTCACCTGGAAGATAACGGATCAGGATGCGGGAATGAGAGTCCCTGCCTATGTTTACTCATCCCGAAAACTTCTTGATCAGATTAGGGGAGACAAGTCTCTCGACCAGCTTGTAAATGTCTCCACGCTGCCTGGAATAGTAGGAAAGACTGTGGCAATGCCGGACATACACCAGGGATACGGTTTCCCTATCGGTGGAGTTGCCGCATTTGACTCGGAAGATGGTCTTGTTTCTCCCGGGGGTGTGGGATACGACATAAACTGCGGCGTTTCACTCCTGAGAACTGACCTGATGAAGGAAGAAATACAGCCGCACATGAAGGAGATTGTGGATCTTCTTTTTTCCACAGTTCCCACAGGAACGGGCAAGAAGGGCCTCAAAGTTAGCAGTTCACAGCTTGATGAAATACTTCTGAGCGGAATGAAGTGGGCACTTGACAGAGGCTATGCAAGCCGGAAAGATTTGGTTCACACCGAGCTTGGCGGCTCACTTGAAGTAAACAGGATTGACAAGATATCCCCAAGGGCCAGGGAGAGGGGCATGCCACAGCTGATGACTCTGGGGGCGGGAAACCACTTCCTTGAAGTCCAGGTTGTGGACAGGATTTACAACAGTGAGGTTGCATCATCATTTGGCCTGTTAAGCGAAGGCCAGATCACCATAATGATTCACACCGGATCCAGGGGATTCGGGCACCAGGTCGCCACAGACTTTCTGAACATATTGAACTCTGGAGTCGAGGGGGCGGTCACCTCCCCAAGAGACAGGCAGCTCATTTCAGCACACATAAAGTCGAAAGTGGCAGATGATTACCTGGAAAGCATGCGGGCAGCCGCCAATTTTGCTTACGTCAACAGGCAGCTCATATCAAACGGCGTTATGGAAACATTCAAGAAAATCATGAAGAGGGAACCTGTAGACATGGGAATGGAAGTACTCTACAGCCTCGCACACAACATTGCGAGAGTGGAGGAGCACACAGTTGATGGAAGGAGGAGAAAACTTGTAGTGCACAGGAAAGGAGCCACCAGGGCTTTTCCCGCCGGAAAAACTCTGGAGCCTGAGTTTGAAAGATATGGCCATCCTGTTCTGATTCCGGGAGACATGGGTTCGGCATCGTATGTGCTTGTGGGTGTGGAGGATAATATGAGCCGTTCTTTCGGAAGTTCGTGCCATGGGGCAGGGCGCAGGATGAGCAGGCATGCCTCACTCAAAGCATTCAGCTCTTCCCAGGTCAAGAAGTCTCTTGTGGAGATCGGCGTTACGGCCCGGGCAGCGAGCGACAGGGTGCTTGTTGAAGAAGCACCTGGAAGCTATAAGGATGTTGATGAAGTGGTCAGGTCTGCAGAAGGCGCCGGGCTGACTGATGTGGTTGCAAGGCTTGTGCCTGTCGGAGTCATAAAGGGATGAACCTGGAAGGCATAGAAATCAGCGGGCACGTCTTTACAGACGGGAAGATGAGAAGGATGTCGTTTTCATTCAGAGATGGCATTCTCGAGCTTTCAGAAGGCATTTCGTCCGCCGCCCGCGCCGATGGAACACTTATACCTGCATTTGTGAACGCCCATACACATATAGGGGACTCATTCGTATCTGAAGAGCCAGAAGGGGACATCAGGCAGGTCTTCGGCCCGGGAGGGTTTAAACACACTCAGCTTGGAAATGCAAGTGAGTCTCTGCAGATTGAAAGGATGCGGAATTCAATAAGATTCATGAAGTCACGTGGCACTTCGGCATTCGTTGACTTCAGGGAGGGGGGATTGAAAGGCATACAGGCTGTGCCCAAAGTGAGGGGTATAAAATCGGTATTGCTTGGAAGGCCGGAAAACAGCAGTGAAGCACTTTCCATGCTTGACCACATGCACGGCATTTCAGCCAGTGCGGTAAGCGACCAGGACCTGGATGATTTGAAGAAACTTTCAGAAGCAGCACACAGAAAGGGAAAGCTCTTTGCAATTCATTTCAGTGAGAGAGTAAGAGAGAGCATAGAAGACTTGCTTGAACTCAGGCCTTCAATTCTTGTCCACTGCATAGAGGCCTCTGACAGCGACCTTCAATTGATTGCCGAAATGGGAATACCCGTGGTGGTTGCACCACGCTCCAACGTAATGTTTGGAAAGAGGCCCGATTATTCCAGGTTTTTCAGGGCGGGGATAAGCACATTCCTTGGAACCGATAACGTGATGACTGTCGAACCTGATATGTTCACAGAGATATCATTCATGTACCATTACCAGCGGAGCATAGGCCACATTGATCCCGAGAAAATACTGAATGCAGCAACGGGAGCACCCGCCTCTTTTCTCGAATCTATGGGCATCGGAGAATCAGCCAGAAGTTACGTCTATTTCCCCAATGTGAGGCTCACAGCCTACGAAATTGTGACCAGGGGTCATATGAGGAAGAATATTCTATTAAACAGTGACTTTAAGTAACAGGGCTTTGTTAAAAACGTTTATATTAAGCAATTACTTTCCCGGAAAAGGAGACGATTTCGTTGAATAGAGCATGGCTAGTAGCAATAGCAATAACGGCGCTGATGCTTATGGGCGTCACGGTAGCTGCCTCCAATGCAGATGCCGCCACCCCGAGCACCGGAACACTGACACTGCAGATTTATTATACACTTAATGGGAGCCAGGTTGCTGTAGCCAATACCTCGGAGTACACCCAGGTGACCTACGTGAATGGAATACAGGCAACATCACCTGGATCAGGTCCAAATCCAACTTTCAGCGGCCTCAACTATGGCAATTATTTAGTGACACAGTCACCAAAGCTTGTCTCTGTAGCGGGCCACGGGAAATCAATAGCGAACGGAATGACCACTAACGTGACAATCAGTTCTGCCACTCAGACCAGGATCATAGACATTCCAATAAACGTGACACACGTGGTCAAGCTTAATGTTACGGGAATTCCATCCGGAGAATCAGCCGCAGTCAGTTTCCTGACAGCTTCAAGATTCCAGTTCCTTGCCCCGATGTCTGTTACATCAGGCACGATATACAATGTATCACTTCCAACCGGAACTGTCTTTGCTTCAGTTAACTATGCCAGCGCTGCCTATACCTTTGAAAAGAAGATACTTGCAGCCCAGACAACGCTGAACCTGAACCTGCAGAACGGAACCGGTGTGTTTGGTTTTGTGCACACCACTGACGGAAAACCGATATCCGGTGTCACGGCTGTGATATTTAACGGCACTTCAAACCACTATTCCGTTTCAAAGTTCACCGGCAGTTACTACACCGTATACTCAAATGACTGGACAGGAAAGACACTTATTCTGAGCGCTAATGGCTATACGCCCTATGTGACATCTTCAGTGACACCGGGCACGGTGCTGAATGTGAACCTTACACCCGAGAACAGCACAATCAACTACAATTACAGCCTTTCAGGAGACATGAAGACGCTTTCGCTGAGCATTTCATACAGCATTGGCCCCGGTACCACTATACCGCAGCTGCCAAACGCTACTGTAAATTCACTCAGCAAGCAGCTCACTCTCGATCATGTAGGAGCTTCATACATGACCGGCTTCCTGAACGGACTGATGCTGCATTACACTAACAACACAATTGAGGTCGCAAACATAAGCTATGCACTAAATTCTACCCCATCTGTCAGCATCAAATCCCTGAATCCTTCGTCAAGCACGGCTTACTTCAATGCAACAGTCACAGCAACATACATCAACACAACAATAAACGCTGCAAAGCTCAAGACCGGATTCCAGGTCAAGATCTATGCATTTGGTAAGACCTACAACTCCGGAACACTGAACACAGACTACTCGTTCAAGTACAACAACACAAACCTTGCACTCTCAAAGTCAACGGCGAAGGCAACAACCTTTGTCAGCCCGATTGAGATAGGTGCACAGGCTACATCAGGGTGGATATACCTTACGCTCTCGCAGGTCAAGGAACCTAAGTTCTTCAACACGCAGATTTCACTTTACTGGGCCGGCCTCACATCAAAGAACTACCTTCTCAACACGAGTTCACATCCGGCATTCATTGTTCCAGAGAATGTCCCCGTGAGCTTCAACATGTCAAAGGCACTTTACAACCCGGTCACAGGTGCATATGATTATCTGCCGCCAGCAAGCTTCAACTGGACCATAAACAACGTGAATTATGGCACTGGGTACAATTTCACGCACGCATTCACTGCCATGAACAACACTGTTGATGTCACAGGCGTAAGCAATACCGGAAACACAACCAGTACATTCTTCACTGTGTATGCGTACAACGGAACGCCAAGCGTCAACTATTCGGTCAGCTTCAATGGAAAAGTGAAGTACACAAACAACGTGAGCAGCACACAGATCCAGATATCTGTTCCACAGTCTGCAATAATAACTTTTAGCCTCTACAACTCTTCCATTGTGATTCCGAATACAAACGGCATGAAAGTACCGCTGCTTTACAACTGGTCTTTCAATGACAGTTCCTTCAACTCGCCCAACGTGACATACGTGTTCAAGAAGCCTTCGGTAGCTGTTCCAAACCAGATGGCCAACGTGACTGTTTCAGGCATAACCGGAGGTTCAATGACTTTCGCATTCAAGGTGCACGTGAATGACACGACACCGCCGACTCCGGTCATAGTCATGACAGGACCTACAGGAAAGACAATAGGCAACCCCACGGCAGGCCAGGTAGTCAACTTCAGCGCAACAAAGAGCACTGACCCGTATTACGGCAGCTCATACCCGCTGCAGTACAACTGGACATTCCACTACCCGAACGGAACAGCCATAAAGAACGGGTCAGGCGTCTTCACGGTGAAGTACGGGAACCTGAGCAGCGCAAAAGTCGGGATAATGTTCAAAACACTGAACACTGTTATTGTCCAGCTTAACGTGACCAACCACGAGAATGTCACCGGAATACTGAACAAGTCTCTGACCATGGTACTTTCCAGCCCACGCATTGTTGTTAACAGTGTTTACATACCAGGCTCACTGCAGCAGGGCAAGACAACAACCATATATGTGAACGCAACAAATCAGGGAACAGTAAATGCAAAGTCTTTCTACATAACTGTCCTGATCAACGGCGCAGTCCAGCACACACAGTTCTACAACTCCCCGCTGAACAAGTCGCAGACCAGGAACCTTTCATTCACCTGGAACCCTGGAATTTCCGGTAGCCAGACTCTGCAGTTCATAGGAAACAATACAAGCGAACCGACGTGGCTGCCTACCCAGGGCAGTTTCTCCAAGAGCGTCAGCATAGCGGCACCGGGTTACAAGACACCCCTGATAATAGCGGGAATCATTGCCGTAATAGTCGTTGTTGGTATTGTTTACTGGAGGCTCAGTTCCGGAGGGCTCAGGAGAACAAAGCCGGCTGAACAGCCAAAGTCCAAGGTAAGCCTGCCTTCAGAGCAGAAGAAGCTGGAAAAGAAGAAATAAAAATTTTTACAATTTTTTTAATTTTTACATTTCATCAAGGAGGTTTATGCCTGCTATGCGGCAGGCATCCTCAATTATTTTTCTGTATGTTTTGACAAGAAGGAGCCTTCGACCCCGGTCTTGAGGTTCGGCTTTAATCACACTGTGTTTTGCATAGAAATCTGTGAAAGACTTCACGAGATCCAGTATGTATCCTGTTATCCCATCAGGCCTTATTGACTGCCATGCACTGTGCAGGAAATAGGGATAGAAGTACATTGTCCTGACCAGGTCCCTCTCTTCATCGTTGA